>JAEZGQ010000167.1 GCA_023416895.1 Bacillota bacterium
ACCGGATAATCGTTTTGTATGGCCTTAAATGTAAAATACGGCTCGGTAAAGAAAAAATTGAACGCGAGCACGCTTACAATGGAAGCACCGATGCCGTATAGATACCCGCCTGTGGTTCTTGAAACGAGCAGAATGGAAAGGATGTAAACCATCATGGCGTTTTGCTCGGATACGCCAAGCGCGCGAAGCGCTGCCGATATGAGGGTTGCCGCTACGAGAAGCCCAAGCGTGATGAGCACATTGCGCCAGGAAAGCTCAAGCTTTGTTGCAAACGCGCGCCGATGCGCCTCGCGCGGCTCCGTTTCCGGCACGATATGGAACTGCGCACCGCGCAGGCGGTTTAAAAGCTCGTCCGAAAAGCTTTTTTCAAGCGGGCGAGGAAAACCCCTTCGCTTTGCGCGTCTGCCCAAATACACGTCTGTGACGCCCAAAAGCTTTGCGTATTCCGCGGTTACGGCCGCAGGGTCTTCGCCGCTTAAAGTAACGCACTGCGCGCCGAGCCTTTGCGCGATCTCGAGCGCAGCGTTGATGTTTTTTTTGCTTGTTTCACTGTAAAAGCGGCTTTTCGTGTTTTCCACATACAGTGCCCACCACTCCACGCGGCGCTCCTCAGCGGCGCGCGCGGCGAGGCGCACGCACTTGAGCGCGGAAGGCGAGGCGCTCACACATACAAGGATTTTCGGCGCGAGCGCGCTTTCCAAAGTGTTTTCGCGCTTGTTGAAACGACTGATGCGATCGGCCGCGCGGCGCACCGCCGCTTCACGAAGCACGCGCAGGCCTTCGCTTTGTGGCTTTTCTTCATCTCCGGCGCGCTTATAAAGATCTTCCGGTTCGGCATCGATAAACGTCACCTGATCGGCATTGTCAAACACCGCGTCTGGCACGGTGTCTGCCGCAGCCTCCCCCGTAACCGCCTGCACCACGTCGGTAAGGCTTTCGATTTGCGTAACGCTTAGCGTGGTATAAACATCGATTCCTGCGTTGAGAAGCTCCTCCACATCCTGATAGCGCATTGCGTTTCGCATGCCCGGCGCGTTGCGGCAGGCGAGGCCGTCCACCACAATCAGGGAGGGCCGCCGCTTGAGCGCCGCGTCAAGATCAAACTCCTGTTTCGTTTCCCCGCCGTTTTCTACTATCATAGGCGGCAGCACGGTAAAGCCCGCGACAAGGCGGAGCGTTTTTGCATTGGTATGCGCCTCGATAAAACCCACCAGCACATCCGCGCCCGCGCGTTTCATCTCCCGCGCTTCATCAAGCATGGCATAGGTTTTGCCGGAGTTGTGCGCGTAGCCGAAAAAAATGCGCAGCCTGCCCCGCTCCCGCCGGGCCTGCGCGCCGCTTTCCGTTTCAAAACCGCTCTCTCGTTTTTCGCTTTCCATAGAAAAGCCGCTTTCTTTCCTTAATATTGTTGTGCTTTCTTTACGAACATTGTGTGTCATGTGCGCGGTTTTGTCAATGCGCATACCGATGGTTCAAGCGGCAGCTCGCGGCAAACGCTTTGCCTCGTAGAAACGCGAAGGAGCCTTCCTGAGACGGCCCCTTTTCAGCATTAAAATGTGTGCGGGCATTTACCCCGGTTTCAGTTCTCTCCGAGCAACTCCGAAAGCGCCTGCTGGCGGGCGATGGGCGTGAGCGCCACCACAATGTCGCCTTCCTCGAGCACCGTATGGCCTTTGGGAATGATAAGTTCCAAGCCGCGCGTTACGGCTACAAGCAAGCAGCCCTCGGGCAGCTTTGCTTCGCGCATGGGCTTGCCCGCGAGCGGCGAAGAAGGTGCAATCCTTTTTTCCACCAAGGAAAACTCGCCGCGGTGCAAATTCAAAAGCGTCATCATGTCGCCGTTGAACATTTCTTCAGCCACAAGCCGCGCCATAAGATCCGCCTGATTGAGCGCAACATCCACACCCATGACCGGGGTAAACAGCCATGCGTTTTTCGGGTTGTTCACACGTCCCACCACGCGGGGCACACCGTATTCAAGCCGCGCGAGCGTGGCCACGACGAGGTTTGTTTCATCCGCCCCAGTAACCGCCGCCACAACGTCGGCATCTTTAATACCCGCCTGCTCCAACAGGTGTGGGTCGGTACCGCTGCCAAAGAGAATTGCCGATTCCGGCAAGTCCCGCTTCAGTACAGGCATGCGCGATTCGCGTTCTTCAATGACCTTTACCGCATATCCACGGCCCAAAAGAAGCGACGCGAGGTACGCCCCCACCTGTCCGCCTCCAACAATAATCACCTTCATGGCCTTACATCCCCTTTTCCGTGTTCAGCCCGAGCATTTTCTTCAGGCGCCCTTGCGACGACGCCGCTACCGCAATGTACAGCATGTCGCTTTTTTGGAATACCGTACCCGTTACGGGAAGGATGGTTTTGTTTTCGCGTTCGATAGCCACCACCTGTACCTCGCCCGGCGCGAGCAACTCGTTGACACGATGCCCAACGAGCAAGGCGGGCGCTTCCATCTCCACGATCTCCACGCCGCCCGAACCCATGGTAAACACGGTGTTGAACGGGGAATAGCTCAAAAGATCCGCCGCGCGCTTGATGCCCCACGCCGTGGAGGAAATGGTTTGCACGCCGAGCCGCTTGTAGATTTCCGCCTTGTCGCGGTCGTAAAGCCGCGCCACAACCTTTGGAACATGGTAGATTTCCCGCGCCATGCGCGCGATCACGGCGTTGGACTCGTCGCTTGAGGTAAACGCGGCAAGCGCGTCGGATTTGTCGATGTTTGCCTTAAGCAGGATGTCCTTATCAAAGCCGATACCCTCGATGGTTCTGCCCTTAAAGCCCGGCTCAAGGCGCGCAAACGCCGTCGGTTTGGAATCGATGACCGTAACGGTATGGCCGCTTTTGCTCAACGCCATCGCCAAACCGGAGCCGATGCGCCCGCAGCCCACAACTATGATTTTCATATTTCCCTCTCCTCCACTCATGCTGAAGCGCCCCTCCTTGAAAGGGCTCTGGAAAACGCCTTTCTAAGCTCCTCCACAAGAAGGATCACCGGCGGAATGCAAATCAAATACAGCCATTCCTGTATGCCGATGGGCGCCGTGTCAAAGAAGCTGCGCAAAAACGGCACATACATCATCAGGCACAAAAGCGCAATTTCTACGCCTATGCCGAGCAAAATGAGTCTGTTGCTGAAAAAGCCCGCCTTGAATGCCGATATCTTTGCGGTGCGGCAGTTGAACACCATGCCGATCTGCGCAAACACAATGCTCGCAAACGTCATGGTCGTTGCCATGGCATACATCACGCCGGATTGCGCAAGCGGCTCCTGCGGCCAGCCATTGAAATAATTAACAAGAAAGTAAGCCGCCGTCGATACTACAGCCTCAAGCATACCATACCACAAAAACGCCTTTACCAAAAGCTGCCTGTTAAGCATGGGCTCCTTTGGCGAGCGCGGCGGCTGCTCCATGATGCCCTCCTCCGGCTTTTCAGCACCTAGGCCCATAGCCGGCACCATATCCGTGCCAAGGTCGATGGCGAGAACCTGCATGATGGTGAGCGGTAGGGGGATTCTGCCCTGCGAGAACAAAAACAGAATCATAGGCACCGCCTCCGGGATGTTGCTGTTGAAGATGTACATAGCGAATTTGCGGATGTTGTTGTACACCGCACGCCCTTCTTCTACGGCATTCACGATGGAGGCGAAGTTATCGTCGGTCAAAATCATGTCGGCTGCTTCCTTGGCTACGTCCGTGCCGCTCATGCCCATGGCTACGCCGATGTCGGCCTTTTTAAGCGCAGGCGCGTCGTTCACGCCGTCGCCCGTTACGGCAACTACATGCCCCATGCTCTGAAGGGCATTCACGACCTGAAGCTTCTGCTCGGGTGCTACGCGGGCAAAGACAACCTCGCCCCTAAGCGCCTCTTCAAGCTCGGTCTGGCTCATTTTTTCAAGCTCAAGCCCCGTTACGATGCGCGGCTTGTTCCCTTCCACAATGCCGATCCTTCGGGCGATGCTCTCGGCAGTAAGGCCGTAGTCGCCCGTGATCATGATGATGCGGATGCCCGCTTTGTGGCATTTTTTCACTGCCTCGGCCACCTCGGGGCGCGGCGGATCCACCATGGCGATGAGCCCTAAAAACACCATATCTTGCTCGATAAGCTCCGGCGTATAGCCGCTGATCCCTACAGGAAGCCCCGATACACCCGACAAATCGCGCTTGGCAACGGCCAGCACGCGAAGGCCGTTACGGGCGTAGCGGTCGTTTGCTTCCATAATTGCCCCACGAAGCTCTTCGTCCATTGGCTGTACCGTTCCGTTTTGCATGGCATACGCACACAGCTCCGTCATTTCCTTGGGTGCGCCTTTGGCATACGCGAAGCGCTTGCCGCGTAGTTGGTGAATGGTGCTCATGCGCTTGCGGCTTGAATCAAAGGGCAGCTCGCGCAGGCGCGGCATGCGCTCGTTGGCTTTTGTAAGCTCGACACCGTATTTTTGCGCCAACACCAAAAGCGCCGCCTCGGTGGGATCGCCGAGCACCGTATAGTGCGGGTCACCGTTAGGAGGAACAAGGCGGGCGTTGCAGCAAAGCCCCGCGGCGGTCAAAAGTTCTTCTACCGCGGCATCGCCCCGTTCAAGCTTTTTGTTTTGCAACATAAGCGCACCGTTGCCCGCGTCGTAGCCGACGCCGGTTACATCGATGCTCCTACCGGGCATCCAAACGTTGCTCACCGTCATCTCGTTCTGGGTGAGCGTGCCCGTTTTATCTGTACAGATCACCGTAGTGCAGCCGAGCGTTTCCACAGCGCTCAACCGTTTAATGAGTGCGTGGCGCTTTGCCATGCGCTGTACGCCCATCGCAAGCGAAAGCGTTACCGTGGGCAAAAGCCCTTCCGGTATGAACGCCACAATCATACCCATACCGAATATAAACGCCACGGCGACATCCGTGCCGATCAAAAGCACCGACAGCAAAAAGAACAAAATGCCGATGGCAACCGCAAGGATGGATACGGTTTTTGTAACCTTGCCCATCTCCTTTTGGAGAGGGCTTTCTTCTTCTTTTAGTTCCTGCGTAAGGCCCGCAATTTTGCCGAACTCCGTGCGCATGCCCGTTGCGTAAACCACGGCGCGGCCTGTACCCGAAACAACAGTGGTACCCGCAAACACGAGGTTTGGCATTTCCGAGCGGGAAATATCATCCCGCAAGGAGGCATCCTTCATTTTGCGGACGGGGTTTGATTCGCCCGTGAGCGTGGATTGGTTGACCTGCAGGTCGTTATCCTCCACAAGGCGCGCATCTGCAGAGATCTTGTCTCCTTCTGAAAGCAACACCACGTCGCCCGGCACAAGCTCCTCGGCCAAAATGCGCTGCTCCTCGCCCGCACGCTGCACGCGCACATAGTCGGGCAGCAGTTTTTTGAGGGCTTCGGTGGCTTTTCCGGCCCGAAATTCCTGCCAGAAGCTGAACGCGCCGTTGATGACGTTTACCATCCATACCGCAATGCCAAGCTCAGGCATGCGGGCAACGAAGCCTACCGCGCCCGCAACCCACAAAAGGACTGCCATCAAATGCGTAAAATTAGAAAGAAAGCGTACGATAAGCGGCTTTCCTTTCTTTTCTGTTATTGCGTTTTTTCCGTATTCCGATAGCCTTTTCTCCGTCTGTGTGGCGGTCAAGCCGTCGGCAGCCGTTTCAAGCGCCGTGTAAACCTCGGCGACTCTAAGCTTCTGAACACATATTCCAGTTTCCATAGGCTCTGTTTGCTTTAATTTCTCCATAACCTTATCTTTACACCCTTGATCAACTTTAATCTTTCCTGTAACAGCGTGGCCTACTCACAAGAGATGGCGCGGGACAACGCAAAAAACGCGCGCGCAGCGCATAGCAGACTATACGTCGTGCGGCGTTTCGTATGGTTCACTTACCCTTGCCGATGAGCCACTTTGCCACCCATACATAAATGACCCATGCCGTCAATACAATGAGCACACCCCAAAGGGCCATGCTCACGATCTTTTCCATAACACCCCTCAAAAGCATTTCGCGGCTCTGCTCTCGGTCTCGCCCAAAAACTTTCCCCAAGCCGCGCCTTCTTTATGGCATCATTATAGTTTCATTGCGCCTAACGCGGCATGAAGAATACCCTTTGACGCATGAAGATTTTATAAAGACACGCTTTTCGTGCAAAGGGGTTTGCGAATGCCGGCGAAAAAACGATTTAAAAACGAGTGGGCTTGCAGTATAATCAATTCTGTTCATACAGGTATTAACGCATTTTCGTTAATGTGAAAAGTTTAAGGGAGAACACCATAAAAAAATGAGGGTAAAAAAAATCGTTTCGCTGATGTTACTGGCGGTTATGGCGGCTTCCGTAGCGGCAGGCTGTGCCCCGGCAAAAAACGAGGAAAGCATGTCGCTTACGATCGGGCTTATGCCCGCAGTAGACGCCGCGCCCGTTTTGCTGGCGCAAAAAAACGGGTACTTTACGGAGCTTGGCCTAACGGTTACCTTGCAAATGTACAGCAACGCGCAGGATCGGCAAAGCGCCCTTCAGGCGCAGTCGGTCGACGGGGCGATTACGGATTTGATCGCGGTTGCCGCAAATGTGGACGCGGGGTTTGAAATCAAGGCTACCACAATGACAAACGGCGTGTTCCCCGTGCTTTCTAACGCCGGTGCGGAAAACAAGACGAGCGTGAAGGTTGGGATGATGGAAGTCAGCGTCACCAACTTTTTGATCGACGAATGGCTGAGCAACAAATACACCATTGAAAAGGTTTACATCAACGACATCCCCACAAGGCTTGCGGCCATTGAAAGCGGAC
>JAEZGQ010000117.1 GCA_023416895.1 Bacillota bacterium
CATACACGAGGCCCTAAAGCAGATGGATGAGCAAAGCAGGCGGGAGCAATCCGCTGCCGCCTGCCAAAACCTCGTGCGGCTAAACGCGTTTCAAAGCGCAAAAACGGTGCTGGTTTACCGTGCGCTTCCTACGGAGTGCGACCCTTCGCAGCTTGCAAGCGCGGCGCTTTTATGTGGGAAGCGGGTTGCATATCCCGTGTGCGGTGAGGGTCGGAGCCTTCGTTTGTATGTACCGCACGATGAAATGGCTTTTGTGCTTAGCAATTACGGCATTTATGAGCCGGAACCGGCCCGTTCAAAAGAGGTGCCGGAGCAAGAAATCGACTTTATCGTGGTGCCGGGGCTTGCATTTGATCGCTTCGGCGGCAGGCTTGGGCGGGGTGCGGGCTATTACGACAGGCTTCTTTCGCGAACAACCGCCTTCAAAGCGGGTTTCGCGTTTTCGGAGCAACTTGTCGAATCCGTTCCAATGGAGCCGTTTGATGTAAAAATGGATTGTGTAGCCGCTTCCAAATGGATTTATTGTGAATAAATCCCATTTTTTCTTGTATAAGTCAAGGTAAAAATGCTACAATACTTGCGTCAAGCGCCCGCGGCGGCTTCTTATATGAAGAAGCCGCAGGGCGGTTGCAGCGTTTTTCGGTCGGAGGGCTTCGTGAGGATCATTGCCGGAAGCAGAAGAGGCGTACCGCTTATGGCGCCAAAGGGCATGAACACAAGGCCGACGCTCGATAGGGTCAAGGAATCGGTCTTCGGCATTCTCCAGTTTGAGCTGGAGGGAAAAACCGTACTCGATCTTTTTGCGGGTTCCGGCGGGCTTGGCCTAGAAGCGCTTTCACGCGGCGCGAGGTTTGCTGTGTTTAACGATAAGGACCGCGAAAGCGTATCCGTTCTTCGAAAAAACATAGAAAAACTTCGTTTTGGGGAAGTTTCAGCGGTTTACTCGATGGACTGTTCGGCCCTCTTAAAGCGTATGGTGCAGGACGGGCAAAGGTTTGACATTGTGTTTCTCGATCCGCCGTATGAAGCGGGTCTCTTGGAAAAGGCAATGGACGAGCTTTCTACGCTTGAGCTCCTCAACAAAGGGTTTATTGTTGTGGCGGAGCATTCGCACAAGAAGCCGCCGGCACGCATGCCGAGGTTTTCCTTACGCGACAGTCGCCGCTATGGCGATGTGGCCGTATCATTCTTCGTCGGGGAGGGCGGCTAATGCGCATTGCTGTTTATCCGGGCAGCTTCGACCCGCTTACCTGCGGGCATATGGATCTTATAAAACGCGGTGCTGCGCTGTGCGACAAGCTTTATGTCGGCGTGCTCAACAATGCACAAAAACAGCATGTGCTTTCCCTTGAACAACGAAAGTTTTTCATCGAGCTTGCCTGCCAAGCGGTAAGCGTTAAAAATGTGGAAGTGCGCGCATTTGACGGGTTATTGGTTGGTTTTGCGGAGCAATGCGGCGCAACGGCTTTGTTAAGGGGCCTTCGAACCTCCGAGGATTTTTCGTACGAGGCGCAGCTATTTGCAGCAAACCGCCACCTTGCGCCCAACATAGAAACCGTTTACCTCGTGGCGGATCCGTCGCTTGCATTCATAAGCTCAGGGCTGGTTCGCGAAATCTGCTCGTACGGCGGCAATATAGACGGGCTGGTGCCTGATGCTATAAAAAATATCATCGCAGAAAGGTTGTCAAAGAGATGAGCATGGATTCTCAAAACCTGAAGATTTTTGCCATACTTGAGCAAATAGAGCAAACCATTGAAAACAGCCCCCGCCCCAAGCTTGGCGGCGGCAACAAACGCCTTGTGGACATGGATGAGATCATGGATCTGATGGGCGATCTCAAGGTTACAATCCCCGAGGACATTCGCCGTGCCAACAGCGTGATGCTAGAGGCACAGACCATGACCGACAACGCGGCCGACCACGCGCGCGACCTGGTTGAAAAGGCGCAGCGTCAAGCGGACAAGGTCATTTCTGAGGCCAACAGCACCGCACAGCAGCTTGTTGTGAAAGCGAAGGACGAATACGAGCGCCTTGTTTCCGAGGACGAAATTTATCAAGAAGCGCAAAAGCGTGCGCAGCTTCTCGCGGCAAAGGCCGAGTTCAACGCCAATGTTGTGTATGAAAACGCGAAGCTGTATGCGGATCAGGTGCTGCAAGACCTTGAGCGTTTCCTTGTGGAATACGAACAACTTGTCAAGCAAAACCGTAGGGAGCTTGACGCTCGCGCACCGCAGCCCTCCGTGCAGGCCGCGGCAGCGCCTGCTCCTCAAGCGCTTGTCGCAGCGCCAGTAAAGGCTGAGCGGCATCCCTTGAAGGCAGTCACCCCCTTAAAGAAGCAGCCGGTCGAAGAGGAATTTGATGACCTTGACGACGAGGATGAAGAGGAAGAGCAGACCGGCGGGTTTCTGAGCGGCCTATTTGGACGTAAGAAAAAGAAAGTTGAAGAGGAAGACTTCGACGACGAAGAAGAATAAAATTGATTGACAAACAAGGGGCGGCAGATTTATCTGCCGCCTTTTTTGCAACCTTTATTGCCTATTCTTTTTTCGCCTTCGCTGCGCGGCGGCCGATAGCAGAGCCACCGTTGCCACACCAAGAAGCGATGCGGCGAAGATCATGGAGGACGAGAGCGCATTGTCGGAAAAGGTTTTTTCTTGAAACGGTTCAAACACAGTAGCGATATCGGTAATAAAAAGCGGCGTAATAAAATAGGCGATTGTTCCGGCGGCCAAGCCTTGCAGAAATTTAAAGGGCAGGTATTTTTTTGCTTCAATGCGGACGAAGCCGGCTGACTGTGCCATTACGCACAATCCGCCGAAGGAGAAGAAAAACGCGGAAACCGCTGCTGTGATTCGAACCGGCAAATCGAGCGCACTAAGCGCCTTACAGCCGTTTGATACCTCAATGATGCCGGAAAGAATGGGCTTTGCAAGTTCTTTCGTGACGCCGAGAATGCCGAGCAGCCACGCAAGGGGGTATGCGAGCACATCGAGCGCACCGCTTGCCAAAAGCAGACGCAAAAACACCATAAACAAAATCACGGTTGCACATATGTTCAACACCGCAAGCATGGAGGAGCGTATGGCGTCAAACAGTGCCTCAGAAAACGGGCGTGCCTGAAGCGATGCCGGTGCAACAGCGTTTCTTTTTTGTGAAACAGAGCGGAAGGCAAATGGAAGGCTCAATGCCACGGCGATAAGTTGAGAGAGAATTACGGGCGTTGCGATGCGGGAGATCCCAAGCATTGAGGTGGCGAAACTGCCGTAGATGAACATGGGGCTTATCACGTTGAGCGCGGCGAAAAGCTTTGTAGGCGCTTCTTCGTGGCCGTACGCTTCGCCGCAGAGCCTTGCGCCCGAGGGCGCGCCCGAAACAAAGCTCAAAAGCACAAGCCCAAACGGTGTTGCGGAGGTAAGAAGCCCCGTGTTTTTGAGCAAAGAGGTGCATATAAAAAATGGCAGCAAAGCGGGCATGAGGGATTCGACCCACA
This sequence comes from Bacillota bacterium, assembly GCA_023416895.1. Taxonomy (GTDB): domain Bacteria; phylum Bacillota; class Clostridia; order Christensenellales; family CAG-138; genus UBA7707. Next base: position 3,494 of record JAEZGQ010000117.1, read on the forward strand.
AATCAAAACCCGCACGCGCAGCCTGCATCGCCTCGGTGTTAAAGGCGACGAGCAACGCGCATGCGAGCATGCACACGACAAACAATATCTTTTGAAACAACGTACGCATCGGTACATCTATATGACCGATGCGTGCGTTTCATACGATGATAAGCTTCGTGCTGTAATCAAATGCGGCGGCTTTTTTCAGCGGGAGCGCAAGCGGCGCGACTTCCGCCGCTAGGAGGTCGATGTCGTGGAGGCGTTTTGCGCCTCGCGGCAAGGAGGCTGCGTCCGAAAAGCGCGTTACAACGGGCAGGGTTGCTTTTTCGCTAAGCACACCGAGTAGGGAAAGCGCGCTTTGCTTTACGCCCAGCACGCGGATATAGGGGAGGGCGTCTTCGTAAATTTCCTCTTGAACGCCCAAAAGCGCGTAAATGAGAATGCGCCTGAGCCGCGCAAGCGTATAGCGCTTGGTTTTGATGCGCAAGAGCAGCTCGTTATAGCTTTCTGCCTCCCGCGCACCGCGGTACAAAACGTTTTCCAGCCCCTCGCTTACATCGGGGAGCGAGGAAAGCTCCTCACGCGACATCCTCCGAAGTGCGTATAAAATGGCATCGGAAAGCCGGCTTTGCGCATAGGGCGCTCCGCCTTCGCTGAGCAGGCGAAAAACATCGATCGATACACTTTCGGGCAGACAGGCGCTTAAAGCGCCTGAATCGTTCTCTAAAACGGAACGCCGTAATGCCGAAGCGCTGGCGATAGAGCCGAAGGAAAGCGCTGCGTCGTGTGCCGCGCCGATGCGTTTTACGGCATAAGGCGTAATTTGCGGTGCGTAGCGGTCGATCGCCTTGATGTATTCGATGCCTAAAATATCGTTGGGCTGAGAAAGAGCCTCGCGGAATTGGCCACCGTGATGCTCCGCAAGCGCGCGCGCACGCGCGCTCGGAAAGGAAACTCCCTGCTTGAGGTGCGTGACAAGGGTCTGCTTGTGCTGCTCGGTTTCCTCGGATGAAAGCTGTGCCATATGCTTTACTGCGGTAACGTCGCCCGATTCGCTGCCGAAACATAGGACGTCCACAATGCCGGTGCCACCCAAAATGCGCACAGCACCCTGCGCAAACCGCTCCGCCGTTGCACAGGCATGAGTCGTGGGAAGTTGCAAAACAAGATCCGCACCGTTTTGGAGCGCCCATTTTGCACGGGAATATTTGTCGAACATGGCGACTTCGCCGCGCTGCACAAAGCTGCCGCTCATCACAACCGCGACGAACCGGCAGCCTGTTAGGCGGCGCGTTTCTTCGAGCTGATAACGGTGCCCGTTGTGGAAAGGGTTGTATTCGGCAATAATCCCTGCGCAATTGTGCATAAAGGCACTCCTTTAAGGCTGTGGCAAATGTTTGAGTTTATTATAGGGCAAGGCGCTCGCCACGTCGAGCGCGGATTTTTGCAGGAACGGCTGTAAATCAATATTTGTCATTGACTATTGGAAAAGAATGTGGGAAAATGAAAAACGGTTAAGGAATATCAATGTTTTTCATGGAAAAATCTCTTTCGAAAGCAAAATGACAACATTGTCATAAAAGTGCGCAAAAAGTACGTGTACCCTTGGAGCGTTCGTTGAAAATGAAGGAATTTATGCAATTTTTTCATACGCGCTGTACATGACAAAATGTGTAATTCATCAACGTTCCAATATAACTAAGCGATAAGGCAGGACCCGCTGCAAAAAGCAGCGCGAATGGACGAATTGTCCAAAGCGCTATCGACCCAATCGCGAAATATGTTATAATGCAAGCGAAGTTTCGGTTTCATTTCAACTTTGAAGGAGATAACGAACAATGGCTATCATGGACCAAATCAAGGCCAAGGCAAAGGCGGACGTCAAGCATGTTCTTCTGCCGGAAGGCTCTGAGGAGCGCACCATTCAGGCGGCGCGCATTATTACCGACGATGGAATTGCCAAGGTCACGCTGCTTGGCGATGCGGCGGAAATTCGCAAAGAGGCTGGCAGGCTTAACGTTTCTTTGAGCGGCATCGGCATTGTCGATCCGTGCGAGTCGCCGGATCTTGCGGCATATACCGAGGAGTTTTACCAGATGCGCAAGGAGAAGGGCGTTACGCCGGAGAAGGCGCAGAATACCATGAAAAACCCGCTTTTCTTTGCCGCGATGATGATCAAAAACGGCCGTGCAGACGGTATGGTAGCCGGTGCACTTTGCACAACCGGCGACACGCTTCGCCCGGGCCTTCAAATTATAAAAATGAAAAAGGGCATTTCCGTGGTGTCGAGCTGCTTCATCATGGAAGTGCCTGATTCTACATACGGCGACAATGGCTTGCTCATTTTTGCCGATTGCGCCGTGAACCCGTGCCCCACAGCGGAGCAGCTTGCAGCTATCGCCGTGTCTTCCGCGGAAACGGGGAAGGCCCTTTGCGGCATCGACCCGCGCGTTGCGATGCTTTCCTTCTCAACCAAGGGGAGCGCGCAGCATGAACTTGTGGACAAGGTTGTAAAGGCGACCGAGCTTGTACGCGAGTTTGCGCCTGAGCTCAATGTAGATGGCGAACTTCAAGCCGATGCGGCGCTTGTTGAAAAGGTTGGCAAACTTAAGTCGCCCGGCAGCGCCGTTGCAGGCAAGGCGAATGTGCTCGTGTTTCCGGATCTTCAAGCGGGCAACATCGGCTATAAGCTTGTGCAGCGCCTTGCAGGCGCGCAGGCCGTTGGCCCCATCTGCCAGGGTTTTGCAAAGCCCATCAATGACCTTTCGCGCGGCTGCAGCGTAGAAGACATCGTCAGCGTTACCGCCATCACCGCAGTGCAGGCGCAAAGCCTTCAATAAATATCATTAAAGGGGAACATGAAAATGAAAGTACTTGTGGTAAACGCGGGAAGTTCATCGCTCAAATACCAGCTCATGGAAACGGATACCGGCGATGTGATCGCCAAGGGCGTATGCGAGCGCATCGGCCTTAGCGGTTCAAAAACTTCCTACAAACCGACGGGCAAGGACTCCCATGTGTTTGAGCAGGAGCTCAAAGACCATACCGACGCCATCAAGCTCGTGCTTGGCGCGCTTGTTGACCCCGAAAAGGGCGTGCTCAAGAGCATGAAGGAAATCGACGCGGTCGGCCACCGTATCGTACACGGCGGCGAGCAGTTCAAAACATCCGCGCTCATCGACGACGCGTTTATCGAAGAGGTCGAAAAGCTCAGCGAACTTGCCCCGCTTCATAACCCCGCAAACCTCATGGGCGTTCGTGCCTGCCGCGCGGTCATGCCCGATGTACCCATGGTTGGCGTGTTCGACACGGCCTTCCATCAAACCATGCCCGCTACAGCGTTTATGTACGGCCTGCCTTACGAAGCATATAGCGACCTACTCATTCGGCGCTACGGCTTCCACGGCACCTCGCACAAATACGTCTCCCAAAAGGCCATTCAAAAGCTCAGCGCGCTTGGCATCAAGCCCGAGGATTCCAAAGTCATTACCTGCCATTTGGGCAACGGTTCGAGCATAACCGCGATCAAGGGCGGAAAATCTATGGATACCTCCATGGGCTTTACCCCGCTTGAAGGCGTACCGATGGGTACAAGAAGCGGCAGCATTGACCCCGCAATAGTTTTCTACCTGATGGATAAGCTCAATATGGACCCCGAGCAGATGAGCGGCTATCTGAACAAGAAGAGCGGTATGCAGGGCATTTCCGGGCTTTCGAGCGACTTTAGAGACCTTGACGATGCCAGCAAAGAAGGCAACGAGCGCGCCAAACTGGCGGTCGATATGTTTGCTTACGGCGTGAAAAAGTACATCGGCGCCTATGCCGCCGCGATGAACGGCGTTGACGCGATTGTATTTACGGCGGGTGTCGGCGAGTATGACAGGGCAGTGCGCGAGCGCGTGCTGACGGGGCTTGAATACCTTGGCGTGGTGGTGGACTTTGAATTCAACCTGACTTTCCCGCGCGGTGCGGAGGTTGAGCTCACCAAACCCGAAAGCAAGGTAAAGGTCTACGTGATCCCGACCGACGAAGAGCTTGTTATCGCAAAGGATACGGCTGCCATCGTCGCGGCATCCAAATAAATAAAAGCTGTTGACAAACAATAGTACAGCGGATAAAATATTCAAGGTTATGAGGGATATTATGAAGCTCAACGTAGCCGAACAGCTTAAGCTTGCGGGCAAGGCGGCACATGCCGATCTGTCCGTTGCTTTCGAGCCGCTCGACTACAGCGGAAGGATCGTCGCGTTCGCGGCGCCGCTCCAATTGAAGGTCGATTACGTTTATGACGGCGACGGCTTTCATGTAAAAGGCAGGCTCGACACCGTGCTTGCTTCGGAATGTGCGCTTTGCGGCAGGTCGTTTGAAGAGCCGTTCGGCTTTTCCTTTTCGGAACGCTTCATGAAAAACCCCTCCGAGGAAGACGAATGCTACGAATACCGCGGTGAAGAACTTGACTTGAGCCGCATGGTGAACGACCTCATCTTCCTGAATCTGCCTCTCAGCAGCGTATGCGACGAGGCCTGCAAAGGCCTTTGCCCCGTCTGCGGATGCAACTTGAACATGGCACGGTGCTCCTGTGCGCAGGAGGGGCTAAAAACCCCGTTCTTGTCGCTGGGAACGCTGCTTAACGATGATAAGGAGGTGTAATCATGGCGGTCCCCAAGAGAAAAACTTCAAAGGCTAGGCGCGATTCGCGCAGGTCGAGCCACTGGAAGCTGTCCCTCCCGGGTATTGTGGAATGTCCGCAGTGCCACGAGCCGAAGCTGGCTCACAGGGTTTGCAAAAAGTGCGGCTTTTATGACGGCAAGCAGGTTCTTAACCTCGAAACCGAAAAAAAGGCAAAAAGCTAAAACAGCGCAAAGCTTAGGGCTCTCCGAAAGGGGAGCCTTTTTCTTTGTCTAAAATGTGCAGACGCACTTTTTAGAGATTGCACACTTTGTCTAAAACGCTTTGCGTTTCCGCGCGGCAAAGTGTGAAGTGTACAAAAGCCTGCGGCTTTTATCCGTTTTGACGCACATGTCGTCGAAGCCGGATTACAATCAAGGGGCATGCCCCTTGACAATCCCTTAAATGGGCTTTAAGGCTTTTCTTCGCCGTACATGTCGCTGGCGGCGGTTGGAAGCCTCCGCGGGCGCGGCTTCCGAACTCTTAGTGCTGGCTAACACATGGCAAATCTTGCAAACACGGCGCGCGGCATATATACTAACTTACAAGGGTCGCCTGAAGCGGCGGCGCTTGGATTTGTTCGGCATCATCTTTATTTTTAAGAAACGGGGAAAACATATGAAAATCGCGGTGGATGCATTTGGCGGAGACAACGCACCCCAGGCGGTGGTGGAGGGCGCCGTGCAGGCACTCCAAAAAGCACAGGGCTTTTCGATGCTGCTGTGTGGCGATCAGGTAAAAATAGCGGAGGAGCTGAAGAAACACAGCTACGACGCGTCGCGTGTGGAAATTTTGCACGCGCCGGACGTGATCGGTTGCGACGAACAGCCGACCATAGCCATCAAGCGCAAAAAGGATTCTTCGCTTGTTAAGGCATTGGAGGCGCTACGCGACAGGCGGGTGGACGCGTTCGTTTCAGGCGGAAGCACCGGAGCGGTGCTCGCTGGCGCTACGCTTGTTGTAAGGCGCTTAAAGGGCGTGAAGCGGCCTGCGCTTGCGCCGCTTCTTCCCACGAGGAAGGGTTTTGTGCTTTTGATCGACTGCGGCGCGAATGTTGATAGCAAGCCTTCCTATCTCCAACAGTTCGCCGTGATGGCCGATGCGTACATGCGCGACGTTGTGGGGGTGGGAAAACCGCGCGTAGGGCTTATCAACAACGGTGCTGAGGAGGAGAAGGGCAACGAGCTCACCAAAGCGGCGCATCAGCTTTTAAAGACGACGCCTATCAACTTTGCAGGCAACTGCGAAGCGCGCGATATCCTTTCTGGCGAGTTTGACGCGGTGGTGTGCGACGGGTTCATCGGTAACGTTGTTCTCAAATATACCGAAGGGCTTGCCGGAACGCTCATGGGTATGATCAAGGACGAACTTATGGCGGACACGCGCTCCAAATTCGGTGCAGCACTGAGCAAAAAGGCGTTTTTGCGCGTCAAAAAGAAAATGGACTATACGGAGTACGGCGGCGCACCGCTTCTTGGCATTGACGGCTGTGTCATTAAGGCGCACGGCAGTTCCAACGCAAAGGCGTTCAGCGCGGCGATCCTTCAGGCAAAGAAGTTTTACGAGGCGGATGTAAATGGAGCGATCGCGCGCGCGGTCGAAGCGCTGCCCTCGATAGAGGATTGACAGCGCGGCCACTTAAGGCTAAACTATTCAGGAAGCAATTATTCTTTCGTTTCGTATTTTAGTTTGGAAAGGTGGTGCAGTGTTTTGCAGTTTGAAAAAGTCCGTGCGATTATCGCAAAGCAGCTCGATATTTCCGAGGAGAACATCAAGCCCGAGTCCAGCCTCATCGAAGACCTCAAGGCGGATTCTTTGGATGTTGTTGAGCTCGTGATGGATCTTGAGCAGGAGTTCGATATCGAAATTCCCGACGATGAGCTTCCGTTGATTCGTACAGTCAACGACATTATCGGCTTTATCAACAAGAAAAAGTAAATCCTTAAGCGAATACCCGCATCAAAACGGTGCGGGTATCCTCTTATTTATGAGGTACACAAGGCCGGCTATCCGCCGGCTCCCTTTTACAACAAATGGCCGGAGGGATTCCCGTGGACGAAAAGCGGGCAGAGCTTCTTGAGGCGCTCGAGAAAAAGCTCCAATATAAGTTTAAAAACCTTTCTCTTCTCGATACGGCTTTGACGCACGCTTCCTATGTGAAGGGTGACGGCAGAGCGTGCACACATAATGAACGGCTCGAATTTTTAGGCGATGCCGTTGTGGAGTTATGCGTGAGCGAGCATCTCTACAAAAACTATCCCGATATGGACGAGGGGCATATGACGCGCGCGCGTGCGCTTGCGGTGTACGAACGTGCGCTTCACCAAATTGCGCTTTCTTTGGGCTTGGGTGAGGTGCTCCTTTTGAGCCGAGGTGAGGAACGCTCCGGCGGCAGGGAAAAGCCTTCTATTTTGGCGGACGCGATGGAGGCCGTGATCGGTGCTGTATTTTTGGACGGTGGCTTACCTTCTGCTGCGGAGCTTATTTTGCGCTACGCATCAAAAAGCATCAGCGAGGCAGCCACGGGTGTTACCGGAAAGGACTATAAAACCATGCTGCAGGAGTATGTGCAAAAGCAGCACCTTGGCATGGTGAATTATGTGTTTACCGGCGCAAACGGGCCAGACCACAAAAAGGTGTTTTATATGCGCGTAGAAATCGGCTCCGTGGCGATGGGTGAAGGTGAAGGTGGCTCCAAGCAAGAGGCAGGGCAGCGTGCTGCGAAGATGGCGCTCGAAAAGTTGACGACCGCAACATAAACGGTATGTGGTAAAAAATTGCACAGCATTGCCGCGTGTGATACAATAAGTGGTAGTTTATAAAGGCGTGGTGTACGAAATTGCGGCTGACCAAGCTCGAAATCAACGGTTTCAAATCGTTTGCGAAAAAAACAGAAATCGACTTTCAAAATGGAATAACGGCCATCATCGGCCCCAACGGCAGCGGCAAGAGCAACATCGCCGATGCCGTTCGCTGGGTTTTGGGCGAGCAGAGCGCCAGAGTGCTTCGCGGTACGCGCATGGAAGACGTGATCTTCAACGGCACCGAGCAGCGCAAACCGCAGGCTTTTTGCGAAGTCACGCTTACGTTTGACAATTCCGACGGCCTTTTACCCACTGAATTTACGGAGGTAAGCGTAACGCGCCGCATTTACCGTAGCGGCGAAAGCGAATACCTTTTGAATCGCACTTCCTGCAGGTTAAAGGACATTGCAGCCCTTTTCCGCGATACGGGTATCGGCAAGGAAGGTTATTCCATCATCGGCCAGGGCAAGGTGGAAGAAATTCTTTCAAGTAAAAGCGGTGCGCGCCGCGCGGCATTTGAAGAAGCCGCAGGCATTTCAAAATACCGTGTACGCAAAGTGGAAGCGGAGAATAAACTTGAGGATACCAAAAAGAACCTTATCCGCCTGACCGACATTTTGGAGGAGCTTGGCCGCCAGCTTGGGCCGCTCGAATCCGAAAGCCTTGCGGCGCGCGAGTTTTTGAGGTTGCGCGACGAGCTAAAGGAAATCGAGGTAAACCTTTTCTTATACCAGTACGATAAGCTTTCCGAGCGCATCGAAAACCTGAAAGCGGGCTTGGAGCAGTTCGATGAGGAGCTGCGTTCGCAGGATGCGCTTTTTGGCGCGCTCAGCGGCGAATGCGCCGACAAAGAAGAAAAAGAGCGTGCGGTAAGCAATACAATAAGTGCGTTACAAAACGAGCTTCTCAGGCTTTCCTCGGGTGTGGAAAGCCGCACGGGTGATGCAAAGGTGCTTTCTGAGCGCATTGAAAACGCACTGAAGGAGCGCGAACGGCTTGAAAGTGCCGTGCGTGAAAACACGGATAGATTAAATCTTTACAAGGCCAGTCTTGACACGCTTACGCAAAACATTGAGCAAAACCGCGGGCGTTTTCAAGAAACCGAGGCAGAGCTTTTGCAGACGGAAGCCGAGCTTGCGCAATGCAATGCGGGCATCGAAGAAAAGCAAACCCTTCTTGACAACCAAAAAAAC
>JAEZGQ010000183.1 GCA_023416895.1 Bacillota bacterium
CTCATGATCCCAAAGTCATCACAGTTCTCCAAATAATCTGCCACTGTTTGACGCTCGGGCGCGCCGAACAGCCTGCTGCACGCACCATACACCACCCACGGCGCACGGTCGCTTAAAAGCGCACGCGCGGCGGTAGTCAGGTAGCTTCCGTCCGTGGCCATGCGCATTGAAAAAATAGCGGTAGTGCCGCGGAGTTCAGCGGTTTCAAGCTTGCCGCCGGGCACGTTGTCGGAAACGAGGATGAGCGAGGGTTTGGAGGAAAGGGTACATGCCATAAACTCCCGCAGCCGAGAAAGGTTCGCTTCAATGGAAGCTACGATGCCCGCGGCATCCTGCTTTGTCATGCCCGCGGCTTCGATTTGATAAACCGCAAGCTCCGTTTCCGTTTGGTAAACATCAAAAATGCGCGGCAAATACTCGTCGCGCTGATGGTTTACCTCTAAAAACTCGTAAACGGCAGGTTCTCCCGGTGTTGTAGACGGCGCACAAGACGCTGCAAGTACGAAAAACGATAAACACAAAAGGCATAAAAGGGCGAGAGCATACTTTGGCTTCATGGCGGAAGTTCTCCTTTTGAAGAGCGTTTTCTGCGGAGAAACGCGGAAGAAAACGGAGAGAGCGAAAAAAGAACACTATGCCATGATGATAAATCAAAAAATAATTTTCGTCAACGCGTTTGCATTATTTATGTAAATAAAATAAGTTACGGAAGCCAAGCCCAAGGACATAGGGCGCTTGCTACGAAACGCCGTTCAGCACTTCGAGCGCCGAGCGGGCAAGAAGCTCCGCGCCAAGGGGAAGGGCATCGTCGTTTGTTACAAATTCGCGGCTGTGCCAAGCTGCGTTTTTCTGTTCGGGGAAGCCGCTCCCGAGCCAGTAGAAAAACGAGGGAACCTCCACACCGAACACCGCAAAATCCTCGCTGCCCATATCGGGCAGGGGGGTTACAACGCCAGTTTCTCCTACGGTTTTTGCGGCGGCGTTTCTTGCAACGGGAAAAAGTGAGGGAGCGTTTTTTGTGATGGGCACTTGCGGGATCAAGGAAATTTCTACGGTACAGCCGTAGGCCGCCGCGGTGCTTTCTGCCATGGTTTTTAGGCGTGCCGCAGCATTTTCACCTGCCTCCTCGCGGTGAAAGCGAATGCTGCCCGTGAGGGTGAGGGAGGTGGGTACAAAAAAGTCCGGCGCATCGGTGCGTACGGAGTACACGGCGCATACGAGCGCGTCAAGCGGGTTTGTGCCACGGCTCACAATGGTCTGTATGCCGCTTATCAGCGCCGCGCCCGCCACAATGGGGTCAATGCACTTGTGCGGTGAGCCGCCGTGCCCTGCCTTGCCAAGAAAGGTTACAGTGAAGTTCGTCTTTCCCGACATAACCGGCCCTTCCATAACGGCGATCTGCCCACACAAAAGCTCGGGGCGGTTGTGAAGTCCAAAAAGGCAGGCGGGTTTTCCGCCGAGGCGTTCCCAAAGCCCGTGGGAAAGCATGGCCGACGCGCCCTGCGTAATTTCCTCCGCAGGTTGGAACAAAAACGCAACCCGTCCGCTTAGGGCTTCACGCTGCTTTGCAAGAAGCGCAGCCGCTCCAAATAGGCACGCGGTATGAAAATCGTGGCCGCAAGCATGCATTATTCCATCGTGTTGCGAGCATACGGGATTGGATAGGGGCTCGTGCTCCGCAATGGCGTCGATGTCCGCCCGAAGCGCAACCATCGGCCCGCCCTTTTTTCCGTCGAGCACTGCAACAACGCCCGTTTCCATGCCGGTATCGACGAGCCGTAAATTAAGAAGCGCAAGCTCCTGCTTGAGAAGCGCCGTTGTTTTGTGCTCGCAAAAGCTCAGCTCGGGTGAGCGGTGCAGCATATCCTTAAGAGATTTGAGCTTTGGGAAAAGGGCGAGTGCCTCGTTTTTGAGCGAATCCATAGAAACCTCTTTGCGTTTTAAAAATGTGCCGCGCTGTTTCGCGGGCGGGTTTTTCTTGTTTATTATAACACGGTTTCACGGAAGCGATCTTTTTTGCGTTGCCGAGCGTACGCTTTTCAGGGCGGCGTGTGGCGTGTATACTTGAAGCGGCGATAAGTACCATAAAAGTGTTTTAGGAAGGGGCGCATCTACTTGCAGGAACCTTGGGTGACGGCGCATGCCGTCGCACAGTTTGAGGCCGTAAAGTATATTTCGGCACCTCCGGCGGGCACAACGATGTGCTGCGAGCTGCCGGTAGTTTTTGATGTATGCCGCCTGCGCGTGGTTTTGTGTGAGCGCTACGCAACGGAGCCTATCCTGTATCAAAGGGCGGTGCTTTGTGTGGGCGGCAAAAACCATACGCTTACCTTTTCGGGGCGCGAGGAAGCGCTTGTGCTGCCAGGGCAAGAGGTGGTTTCCGACGCCATCGAAGCTATGGTGCGCGCTAGGGAAACGCTTACGCTGTGGCTTTGCCACGCGGGTGAAGCGGGTGCGCGTTCCGTCACGGTACTTCCGGCGAAGTATTCGGGGAAGGGCGACTTTTGCGGCGAAGCTTTTCCGCCGCCCGCGTTTTTTGAAAAAAAGCGTGCGGAGAAGCTGAATGCATGCGGTTACGCTCGGATTGAGGCGGAGCCTGTTTCTGAGGCTTGTGCCGTTGCCGCGTTTGGGGACTCCATCACTTCCATGGGGCTTTGGGTAAACCCACTCGCCAAAAAACTCACGGAAAGCGGAAACGTTGCGCTTCTCAACATGGGCATCGGCGGCAACCGCTTGTTGTACGATACTTCCATTCCCTTTTTAAAAACCACGCAGCTTTTCGGGCGTGCCGCGCTTACTAGGTTTTCTTGGGACGTTGCGGCGCTGCCGGGCGTGTGCGCGGTGTTTGTTGCGCTCGGCGTCAACGACATTTCGCAGCCGGGTGGCAAAAAGCGCTGGTCGCCAAACGGCGCGGAGCGCTGTACCACCGAAAGCCTCATCGCCGGCTTCGAAAAACTCTTGGCGCTCTGCGCCGAAAAAGGCTTAAAAACCGTGGGCTGCACCATCACGCCGTTTGGCGGTTACCTTACCTATAACGATTCTACCGCGCGCATCCGCAACGAGGCGAACGACTGGATTTTAAACGGCGGCGCGTTCAACATGACGGTGGATTTTGCTTCCGCCGTGTGCGACCCGAAAAAGCCGGACTTTATGCTTAGCGCGTTTGATTCCGGCGATCATCTGCACCCTAGCCCCGCCGGTTGGCAAAAAATGGCGGAGGCTGTCGATCTGGAGGCGCTCAAAGCGCTTCTTAAAGAGGAAACACCTTGAAAAGCGGTGGGTCAAGCAACCGTCAATCGATTGACTTTGACGAGGATTGGCGAAGCTTTTCGAAAGGGGAAGAACCTAAAAAATGCCTGGGATGCGAGGCGGCATGGAAACGGGCGGGAATGCGAGAACGCATGAGTAAATTTCTAAGATGCTTTTTACTAGAAAGAGGCGGTGCATACTCATGCGCCGAGCGCGGGAAGTATGCTCCTGCGGTGCGGAAAACGGAAAAGGGTAGTATACTCTGGGAAAGTACGGCAATGGGGAGGCCGAGATGAAAGAAAAACAAACTACTTTAAAAACCAAGCGGCTCATACTTTCGCCCTTAAGCGCGGCAGCGCTTGAAAAAAAGCGCGATGCAATGGCCGACGCACATAGAAAACAGGCCTATTCGGAAATGCTCGAAAGAGTGAAGGCCGACCCCGAACATGCTGTGTGGCACACCGAATGGGTCATTTGCCGCAGGGAAGACGGTGCCGTGGTGGGCGGTAGCGGCTTCAGAGGCGCTCCGCAAAACAAGACCGTGGAGATAAGCTTTTTCATCGACACACCGCACCGCGGAAACGGCTATGCTTCCGAAGCGCTCAAAGCTATGTGTGAATGGGCATTTATGCAGCCGGACGCGTATTTTGTCCGTGCCGCGGCAGAAGAAGGAAACACCGCCGCGCTTCGCGTTTTGAGCAAATACGGCTTTTTACCGCTGGGCGAGGGGAAGGAAGGCTGGCGTTACGAGCTTGAACGGCCAAAAAGCAGCTGGATGGCGATTTATATGAGCATCGGCATGAGCATGGGCGTGGCGCTTGGGCTGCCGTTTGATAACCTTGCTTTGGGCATATGCCTTGGCATGGGCATGGGAGTCGCACTCGGGCTTGCGCTTGATGCACAGGATAAAAACGCACGTGTACGAGACCAAGATGAGAAGGATTAGGAGTTTGTCGCAATTTGTTCACACCGCGTTTACCGGCGCGGTGTATTTTTGTACCACGTTGTTCGCTATAATAAAAATATAAATTAGCAAGGAGGAATGAGCGATGTGTGAAAAGAAGACCGCAGCTGCACCCGAACCGAAGGTGAACGAAGAAATTGTGTTCGAAGAAGCCGTTTGCTCCCATGAATTTTCCGAGGGCTGCAAAGAACCTGAAGACGTTTAAGTTTCGCGGGTGACGCCCGCTTTGCTCATAAAGTGCAGATGCAAGGAAAACCGCCGCGTTTTAACATGCGGCGGTTTTCCTTTTCAGAAAGGCGGCTTTGCCACTTTTTTGAGTTTGCACGCTTTACCTAACATGCAAAGCATTTCCGCGCGATAAAGCGTGAGAAGTACAAAAGCCTACGGCTTTCATCCGTTTCGGCGTGCATGCCGCCGAGGCTGGATTTTTCGTCAAGGGGGGTGCAGCCGAAGCACCATCTGCAGGCCATCTGCGGGGGGAGCCTTCGGTCATTAGGCCTGTGGGCCGTCGCAAGGGAGTATTGCGATTTTAGGAGCAATACGACCATTGCGAACTGCGAAGCAGCACTTTGACAATCCCATGGTTCAGAATGAGCCGTGTGCTTTATTATGAGGGCTTTCCTTTTTTAAAAGAACGGCTTTTTGAAAAATGCGCGTAAAATCCAATTTTGCCGCGTCAAACGGGATGCACTTTTGCATGCATTCTGATAAAATGGAAGCGTATTAGAAGAAAGAGAGACAAAGACAGGACAATATGGATAGACTCAGAGCAAAAAAAGGCTTTATTTGTGATATGGACGGCGTGATTTACCACGGCAACCGTATCCTACCGGGCGTGAAGGAATTTGTGGATTGGTTGTACAAGGAAAACAAAAAGTTCCTGTTCCTAACAAACGCAAGCGGCAAATCGCCCAAGGAGCTTCAGCAGAAGCTTTACCGCATGGGGCTGGAGGTGGACGAGAGCCACTTTTACACAAGCGCCCTCGCGACCGCAAAATTTATAAGCCGGCAGGCCCCCGGGTGTAGTGCCTATGTGATCGGCGAGCCCGGGCTTCACAACGCCCTTTACGATGCGGGCATCACCATCAACGATGTGGACCCCGATTATGTGATCGTGGGTGAAACGGACAACTACAACTACAACGCCATTTGCCGCGCCATCCACCATGTTCAAAACGGTGCGAAGCTTGTGGGAACAAATACCGACCTTACGGGGCCGAGTGAAAACGGCATCATCCCCGCCTGCCGCGCGCTTGTTGCACCAATTGAAGTTACAACGGGTAAGAGCGCGTACTTTGTGGGCAAACCAAACCCCCTTATGATGCGCACGGGCTTACGCATGCTCGATGTGCATTCCGAGGATGCCTGCATGATCGGCGACCGCATGGATACGGATATCATCGCGGGCATCGAAAGCGGTCTCGATCCTATTTTGGTGCTTTCGGGTGTCACAAAGCTTGAGGATGTGGAAAATTATCCGTACCGGCCGCGCCTTATTTTAAACGGTGTGGGCGAGATCCCCGGTCTTGCCGAGCGCGAAGCGTAAAGCTTTCGGTTAAAAACAACAATGAACGAAAAACTGCCTCGTTGTGTGGCAGCGCCAGAAAACAGCGGACGGTATCGTAAAAACGATACCGTCCTTTTGTTGAACGTTAGGATGCGCAATGCTCCTTTGGGAACTTCTCGCTAGGGTTTATTTTGCCGTATGGTTGATAAAATCAACTTCATACTGCTGCTCACCGTATTTTCTTTCATGGTCAACAATCGTACCCTCTGTGAGGGTGATACGCAGTACGATTGAGGTCGGATTGTTTTCGTCGCCAACTTCATCGAACCAATCGAAGATGCTTTTAAATTTCGCTCTGATCTGTGCATTCTTCTCGTCTTTGACCCAACCGAGATTTTCGGCCGTGCCTTGGAACGCATACCAGCCCAACCCACAGACGGAAACCTCGGCGTTTTTCTCAATTTGCAGCATTTTATTTTTCTTTGCATCCGTAGAAACATAAAATACGCCGTCTTCATAATAAGCGCAGACCATACGGACAGCGGGGCGGGGCTTTCCGTCGGCGCTCGGAAACCGTGATATTGTTGCAAGGGCAATCACTTCTTCCTTGCCGTTTCCGCACCGCTCCTCCATCAGTTTCCTTGCGTTTTCGTACTTGCTCATGTTTATTTTCCTCCATTGCGTTGATGTCATTTGTGTTGTAAGGATAATCAAACCGCTTGAAAAGCACCCCAAGGTATATCATTCCAAGCTCAGCCACAGAACGGGACGAACTCCGCCGCTGTTATCGCCTGTTGTAGGGTGAATCGTGTTGCTGCTGTAGCGGAAGGTGCCGTTTCCCTGAATGCCTAGGTTGCCGTCGCCGTGAATGTATACGGCTCTTCTATTGTCGCGCCCGGGCGACCGAAGCCACCACCACCATACATACCCATCGAACGTCGATCTACGCAGGA
>JAEZGQ010000197.1 GCA_023416895.1 Bacillota bacterium
CGAGCCCGCAGCCTTCTTGGATCTGGTTAATAAGCTGAGCTGTGATGAATGGAATGATGCACTCAATCACGACCTCCAGCGAAATGAACAGCGGTGCCAGCAGTGAGGGTTTTTTAAACTCCCTCACGCTTTTTATTAAAATCTTCCACATTCTGTTGAACATTCTCCTTCTACGGCGGCGTTTCCGCCGGACTTCAGCGCTTTTACGCCGCGCCTAAAACAGGGTATCAAAATCCGTGTCGGAAAACCGCGATCCTAATGTGTTACGCTTAAAGGGGTACGCTTTCACGCACATCATCGGCGCCTGCTTGGAACATCGCGTCGTTTTTGATGGAATCCAAGTGTTCCACGAGCTTCTCAAGAAGCGCTTCGAGCTGATCTCTTTCCTCCACGTTCAGGCATTCGAACATGCGAGTAAGCGTTTTGAAATAATGCTCCTTCACCGAAAGCGCCAAGCTTGTGCCGGCGTCCGTGAGCCCAAGCTTTACCTGCCGCTTGTCGCTGCGGCTCTTTCTACGCTCAATCCAGCCGGCTTCTTCAATTTTTTGGAGAATCTCACTCAAAGCGCCGGAGCTTATTTCAAGCGCGTCCTGAAGCTCCTTTTGCGTAAGCTCTCCGCGTTTTAAGAGTGTTACGAGAATGCGCCGCTGCCCCGCTTTGCCGCCCGTTTGATAGTACAGAAAATGCCCGCATGCCCTTAGGCGGGCAGCCAGCAAATGCTCCTGCGTCAGTTCCGGCACAATATCACCTCATTTTTACTTGGTACCAAGAAGTTTGGTACCAAGCGATATTTTACCGCCGTTTTTCGTGTTTTGCAATGGGTATTTTTATGCTTTTAAAAGGTATAAAAAAAGCCGATTGGCTTTTTCCAAACGGCTTTGCAGGGCTTTGCCCTAAAATTACAGGTTGATGTCCGAAGGGAGCACGCCCATGCTCTTTTTCCTTTGGAAGCTGCCCGCTTTGAAGAAAAGCTGGGCATGACCGCCATCCTCCACGTTAAACAAATACGGCGGCTGCTCGTAGGTGCCGTAAAGGTTTGCGTAGAAAGTCGTTAAAACGTTTTGCCTTTGGTTGGTCGTAATCTCTATGCTTTCGCCGTTTTTCAATACGGGAAGCGCCATGCCGTTGAGTGCGATGGGGTAGGTTGCAAATGATCCCGCAAAACTTTTTTCGCGCGTGATACGAAGCAGGGCCGGCTTGTCAAGAAGCTCTGCGCGGTCGACCACAGCGGCAATGGCTCTGGCTGAACGCGTTTTGTAATTGCCCATTTTGCAGTTTTTGGAGATCAGGTATGACAAAAGCCCGCCGAGCACCGCGCACAATATGCCGGTAAGATAAGGCGTAAACTCGCCCTCCAAAAACACCGCTCCGAGAAAAAAGCCGAGAACTTCAAACACAAACCACAAAATAAGCCCAAGTGCAGCAAACGGCCATGGGTTTCTGCCGCGCGCAAGCGCGTTTTTTTTGTTGGTGGTAAAGAGCATTGTCACTGCGAGAATTTCAAGCATATGGTTTCCCCTACACGCAGGCACAGGCGCGCCGTTTTGTTTTAGTATAAACGCGAGCGCAGCGCTCGTCAATTTCGGAACCGGAACGGGGCTGGCATTCCAAAACTCACAGGGCGCTCCGAAGTGGGAGCTGCTTGCAAAAAAGCTCGGAGTGCACGCTTTCGGTAATCAAAAACGCACGCTTCGCTGCTTCCCATTCTTGCGGAGCCACGTTGCCCGCCTCTTGTATGGAAAAACCCTCCCGTAGGTAAAACGCTTTGGCCCACGAGGCGTTTTTGAGCGTCTTGAGCAGGCACAGCGTACAGCCTTGTGCCTGCGCGGCCTCCTGCGCCGCACTGACAAGCGCGTGGCCAATGCCCTCTCTTTGCCGCGGCAGCTTTACAAAAAGGCCGGTGATCATACAGTACGGCCGCTCGATTTTGTAGGAAACCCAGCCGAGCGGCTCAGTTTCCGCCTCCGCCAAAAGAACGTTGCTGGTTTGGAGGAGATCCCGAAATGTATCAAGGCTACCCGGCAAGTGCCGCCGGGGTTCACAAAGGAGGTTTGCGCTGTTGTAGCACAAAAGCAGGCGTTTTGCGTCCGCAAAGCAATCGCCGCATGTACGCAGCAAAACGGACATAGTTTCACCCCCTTGATAAAAATAGTATAAAATTATGAGACTTGATTGTCAATTTATTATACTGAGGCAAGTTGGATGGTGTGCATTTGCGCGCATCCGCGTCATTGATAACGCGAGACAGAGCTTTTGCCTGTGGCCTGCTGTGTTGTAATACATATGAAAAATACGCACCTTGTTATGCAGCTTGCCCGCAGTACGCCCGTGGGACGTTTGGCTTCTATCAAGTGGGAGGCTTTTTTTGGTACAAAGGCGAAAAAACAATGCCTGCAGCACAAAGACGGCAGGCATTGTTTTTAAATGCTTGCTTATCTTATTCTTTTGCCGCGCTCATGCGTAGCGCATCCACGCGCCGGTTGAGCACTTCCATGGTAACCGCCATCAAAACAAGAAGCCCGAGCAGGTAATACGGGAGAAGGCCGTTTGTAAGGTAGGTGGCAAGGAAGCCG
Source organism: Bacillota bacterium (assembly GCA_023416895.1). Taxonomy (GTDB): domain Bacteria; phylum Bacillota; class Clostridia; order Christensenellales; family CAG-138; genus UBA7707. Next base: position 2,574 of record JAEZGQ010000197.1, read on the forward strand.
AAAAGCGGCGGCATGGCTGTACCGCCGATGTACGCAAACGCCATCTGCACGCCCATGACGGACTGTGAGTTTTTCGCGCCGAAGTTTTTCGGCGTTTCATGCAGCATGCTCGGATATACGGGTGCGCAGCCAAGCCCAAGCAGGAAGAACGCGGGGAGAAGCACCGCGTTGTCAAGCGGCAGTAAAATAAGAAGTGCCCCGAGGCCGATGAGCGCGTGCCCCAGGCGTATCATTTGGCGGTTGTGAAGCTTCATGGTGAGGAACCCGGAAAGGAATCTGCCCGCTGTGATGCCGAAATAGTAAAGGGAAACCCACTGCGTGGCGGTTTCCTTCGCGATGCCGCGCATCATCACCAAGTAGCTGCTGCCCCAAAGCCCCGCCGTGTACTCAATGGCGCAGTAACAAAAAAATGAGAGAAGCGCAGGAAATGCGCCCGGCAACCTTAACACCTCGCGCACGCTTAAGGCGACAGACGCAACGGAAGGCTCGTCCGCTTGTGATTGCGCTTTCATTTTGTTCCAAAGCGGCAGCGAGGCGAGAAGGATCGCCACAAGCCCAAACTGAATGTACGACACCGTGCGGTAGCCCGCGTGCCATGAGCCAAGCCCCACAAGGCAAGCCGACATAACGACCGGCCCGAGCGTTGCGCCAATGCCCCAAAAGCAATGGAGCCAGCTCATGTGCTTGGCCTTGTAGTGAAGCGCAATATAGTTGTTGAGCGCCGCGTCAACACAGCCGCCGCCCAAGCCGAGGGGGATCATCAAAAGGCACAACACATAAAAGTTGTTGACAAAGGAAATGCTCATAAGCGCCGCGGCCGTCAAAAGCACGCTCACGGCGGTGACCTTGCCCGTGCCGAAACGGCGGATGAGTTTGACGCTGACGATGCTTGACACCACCGTGCCGCCCGCCGCGATGATGGACGCAAAGCCCGCAAACGAAAGCGGAACGCCAAGCGAACCGTAAATGCTCGGCCATGCCGAGCCGAGAAGCGAATCCGGAAGCCCGAGGCTGATGAAGGAGAGATAAATGACTACCAAAAGAAGCGTTGAAACCATAAGGACTCCCCGTTGCCGCGCATGAGCGCGCGCCTTAATTTTTACATTATGCTAAGCATAGCGCAGGGAAAATTTAGTTGCAAGCCTGAAATGACACGTGGTTTCATAAAAAGATATATGTATGTTGTGCAAAAGAAAACCTGCACGTATCGCGCTACGCCGACGGATGTCTTTTTACGCAATACCAAGAATTACGCGCGCGGGAAAACTGTGTAAATTTTTCGTAAACCATGTTTTTATATTGTGGAAAAATACAAAGCCTTGCAAGAAATTGGTGTATACTAAGGGCGTCAACAATAAACAGCCCATGGATTCTATGAAGTGCGGCGATTTGAACATCACTTTGGGGCACGCTTTTGAGCAAGTTATGCACGGGAAAGGAACTGTTATGAACGCAAAAAAATATAGCTCGTTTTTCTTGTGTGCGCTTCTCGCGCTGACGCTTCTTGCGGGATGCCTTTCCAACACGGGCGACGAAACGGCGCAAACCCCTTCAGGCGCGAACGGCGGCCAGACGGGGTGGCCCCCTATTTCCGCGGCACCTTCCAACGGCGACCTTGCTACCGCATGGACGGAGAGCGACACGAAGATCGCGCTCGACGGAACAGACATTGCAGTAAATGGTTCGGGCGCGCGGGTAGAAGGAAGCATCGTCACGATAACGGCGGAAGGCACTTATGTGGTGAGCGGCACGCTCACAAACGGGCAGATCGTTGTTGCCGCCACAAATGCCGATAAGGTGCACCTTGTGTTAAACGGCGCAAGCATTGCCAATGAAACGGGCGCGGCCATTTATGCCTCACAATGCGACAAGCTGGTTCTCACGCTGGCTGCGGGTACCGTAAATGCCCTGAAAGACGGCGGCTCGAGCTTCCGATACGCAGATGAGGCCGAGGAGGAGCCGAATGCAGCCTTGTTCTCCAAGGACGATCTTACCATCAACGGCACGGGCAGCCTTACGGTGACAGCCGGCTTTAAAAACGGCATTTCCACCAAGGACGACCTTATGGTTGTGAGCGGCAACATCACCGTGACCGCCGCAAACCATGCGCTTGTCGGCAAGGATTCCGTTGCGGTGCTTGACGGTACGCTCAACCTTACCGCGGGCAACGACGGCATACAGACAAACACCGCCGACGACTTAACGCTGGGATGGGTGCTTCTTGGCGGCGGCGAGCTGACCATTTCCGCCGCACATGACGGCGTGCAGGCAGATACCGCGCTTCAGGCATCGGGAACCGCGATTACCATCATTGCGGGCGGTGGCGCAGCGGGCGTGAAGAGCTCTTCCGCTGACGACGCTTCAAACAGCTTCAAGGGGTTGAAGTCCGGCGGCAGCCTAAGCGTTTCGAGCGGTACCATCAGCATAGACAGCGCGGACAACTGTTTGCACGCTAAAGGCGACATGCTCATTTCGGGCGGTAAGCTCACGCTTTCCTCAGGCGAGAACGGTGCACACAGCGACGCTGTCCTTATGGTCAAGGGCGGTAGCATTGCGGTGCTTACTTCCTACGAAGGTCTTGAGGGCGCTTCGATCGATATTTATGACGGCCAGATCGCCATTGTATCCACTGACGACGCCATCAATGCCGCGGGCGGTATGGATCAAAGCGCAAGCGGCGGCTTCTCGGAGCAGGGCTCCAACAGCGCATCGAGCGGCTATTTTATCAACATCGCAGGCGGCACCATTCAATTTATTGCGGGCGGCGACGGTATGGATTCTAACGGTACCATCACCATAGGCGGAGGTACGATCTACGCATTCATCAATTCCACAGCCGACAACGGCGCGCTCGATAGCGACGGATCGGTAACGGTTACGGGCGGCATCCTCATTTACGGTGGCACGGGTGTTGGAAACGTGCCGGGAGAAGGCTCGACGCAAAGTTATGTATACCTAGAGAGCAGAGTTGCGGCCAACACAGAGATTTCCGTACGGAAAGATGGTGCGACGCTTGTAAGCGCCACCATTCCGATTGACTGCAAATACCTTGCCGTTTCCGTGGCGGGCATCGCCGCAAACGAAAGCTACGACGTGTACGGCGGCGCAACGCTTCTTTCAAGCGTTACCGCCGGTACGGGCGGCGGACGAGGACATGGCGGCACGGCTCCGGGCGGTGGCCGAGGCTGATTGCTATAAGTTTCTTTCCTTCTCGGTTGTTTTGAAGAAAGCGCAATGCCCGCGGTCATACGGCCGCGGGCATTGCGCTTTCTACGCCGTTAAGCGAAACGAGAATCGCAACAAAACTACATAGTTTGCATGATGCATTTTTTAAAGTTTCGGAGCAGGCATTGCCTTTAGGGTACTGCGCAGCAAAGCGGGGGAATTTGGAAAATCGTGCAGTTTGCTTTGCAGGGGAAAAGCGTGGAAAAGAAAAAGCCACACTGCGTTTTTGGGGAATGATGCCGCTAAAAAGAAAATAAGCATTACTGAGGTTTTTTGTCAAAAAATAGTACCTTTGTTCATTGAAATTTGTTATAATTAGAAACAGGAATCAAACGCAGAGTTCCTCTGTGGAACATTCATGTGGCTTTTGCCGTTGTTGGGGCCGCATGCTAAAAATCGGCACAGGCTCGGGTCGAATTTGCAGCAAGCGGCTTTTTCTACGCGTATTGCGTTGAATTTCCTTAAAATGCATTCAGTATTCCTGCGGAAAGTTGTCTTATCCGGCTAAAAATGGCTCGCCATTGGGCATGGTTTCATCTTTATGTATGCCCTAGCGTTTTTGATACGCTGCTCAGGCAGCAGTTCTGGGAGGGATGTTCTATGAACCATCTCGTCATATTCTCCGCACTCTATTTGATCGTCGCATCCATGAGCCCTGTCATGGGCGCATATGTGCTTCGGCTCAACTACAAGGCGGCCATCAACCGAGTCTTTTTTTTGATAAGCATTTGCCTTGCCCTGTGGGCGTTTGGCTTTTCCGTCGTTATCGTTGCACCCAACGAACAGACTGCCGTGGTTTGGACGCGCATTTCCGCCATTGGCTATGGGATACTTTTTGCTGCGCTGGTTCATTTTTCGCTGCTGCTCACGGGGCATACCCGCATTTTCAAGAAAAAGTGGTTCTATGCGGTTCTATACCTGCCTGCGGCCGTATGCCTGTATGCGTTTGTTGCAGCCCCTGAGGCGGCGGGTGTTTTTTACCATTTCGTGCAGACGGAAAGCGGCTGGAAACGATCCATGCCCTTTGGCTTTTACGACGCCTTTTTCCAAGCCTATTCCCTAGGCTTGGTCGCGGCAAGCCTTACGCTTATCGCACTTTGGAAGCGTAAGTCCCAAGCGCCGCAAATCAAAAAGCAGGCGAACATCATCCTTTGGACACTTGCGCTTGCACTCGTGCTCGGCGCGTTTGCGGACATCGTCAACGGCAACTATATCAAGCTGCGGCTGCCGCAGCTGGCACCGATGTTTTTCGGTATCCCCATTTCGGCGCTTTTCTACAGCATCACAAAATTGCACCTCATAAAGTCCAACAAGGAACGCGAGACGGATTTGATCCTAAACGACGAGCGGCGCATCGTGATTTTTCGCATCGCATCCTTGGGTTTGATTTTCGGCGGCATTGTATTGTTTTTGCTGGAGCATTTCTGGTGGAACGCAGGCGATCTTGCGCTGACGCTTCTGGCAAGTCTCCTTCTGGTTGCGCTCGGCGGGCTTTTGCTGTATGTGCAGCGCACCCGTAAGGGCTTTTCGAATCTTGAAACATTCCTTATTTTTGTTACCCTTACGGTTACGCCCATTTTAACGGTCAATATGGTGGAAAACGGTGGAGCGGCGCTTTGGGCATTCCCTGTAATGCTGATTGTGAGCGCGCTTGTGTTCGGTTCGCGTGACACGCTGTTCTCCTCGTCGATCACCATTCTTTTCAGCCAAGTGTATCTTTGGGTGGTTATGCCCGAGGTAAGCGTGCTTGTCAACTATCGTGCCTACTCCAGCCGCATCATTATTTTGCTGTGCATCATCGTGGTCGCCTATTTTGTGCATACGGTTTACACACAGCGCCTTCGTGACAACGTGGCACAGGCGCGCACGCAAAGCCTTGTAAGCGGTATTGTTGCGAGCTTTTCCCTCTCCGACAGGGAGGATGCGCCGCAGCATATGACGGCGCTGCTTACGGAACTTGCGGAGTTTTTCGATGCGGAAAAAGCGCTGATCGGCGCCGTAGAAAACGAGTTTGGTGAGTTGATTGGGATGCACCAATACGCAGCGGATGGCTCAGAGCTTTCGCCGGAATACAAAATGATGTGTATGGAACGCTGGGAGGCGTACCGCAAAGAAACGCTTTTGAGTGCGGACGATGCGGCCAACTACGGGCAAAGGTTCGGAGCCGAGGAGATTCAGGCGCTTCGTGCCACCCCTTGGCTGTTTGTACCCATTTTTGAAAAGAACAGGCCGGTCGCCTTTATTTATCTTGAAACCTCCCGCACAGGCAATGCGTGGTCGAAGGAGCAGGTTGTAGCGCTGCCCATCGTGTCGCGCATCGTTTCGGATGCCCTTGAGAAGCTCAGCTCCGAAATTCGCATCAAGTTCATGGCATATTACGACAGCCTTACTAGGCTTCCCAACCGCCAGCTGTTCAACGACCGCGCGGAACAGGCCATCCACCTTGCGCGCCGAAACAACCGGGTGATCGGCTTCATGTTCCTCGATTTGGACTTTTTTAAGTCCATCAACGACACGATGGGGCACGACAGCGGCGATTTGCTGCTGCAAATGCTTGGGCAAAGGCTTTCCGACTGCCTGCGTAAGTCCGATACGGTTGCCCGTTTCGGCGGCGACGAGTTTTTGGTGCTTCTCAACAGCATTGCCGACGTGGAAGACCTCGGCAAGGTGGCCGATAAGATCATGAGCGTATTTCAGGAGCCCATCGAGCTTTGCGGGCAGGAGATTTTCATCACCGCAAGCGCGGGTATATCCGTTTTTCCCGTGGATGGCGAGGATGCGCAAACCCTCATCAAGCATGCGGACATTGCCATGTACACGGCAAAGGAGAAGGGGAAAAACCAGTATGCCTTCTGCTCCCACAACATGAAGGAGCTGGTGCAGTACCGCGTCAACCTTTCCAACAATTTGTACCGCGCACTGGAACGCGGGGAGTTTCAGGTCTACTATCAGCCGCAGATCGACCTTCGCAACGATATGATCGTGGGCTTGGAGGCGCTTTTGCGTTGGCTCCATCCGGAATATGGAATGCTTTCGCCCGCCGAATTCATTTCACTTGCGGAGCAGACGGGGCTTATCAACCCCATCGGGAACTGGGTGCTTGAAACCGCCTGCATGCAAACCGCGGAATGGACAAAGCGCGGCTATGGAGATTTGCGTGTTGCCGTAAACCTTTCGGTGGTGCAGCTCCGCAACCCCTGCTTTGTAGGCCAGGTTGCAAATGTATTGCAAAAAACCGGCATCAACCCCGCACAGGTGGAGCTTGAAATTACCGAAAGCACCATGACGCGCGAGCCGGATTATATTGTGCGCGTGCTCAACGACCTCAAGGCCTTGGGCGTAAGCCTCTCCATCGACGATTTCGGCATCGAATACTCCTCGCTCAACCGCCTGAAGGCGCTGCCCGTAGACAGGCTTAAGATGGACATGCAGTTTGTGCGCGGCATCGAAAAGAGCGCAAAGGATCAGGCGATCACCATGGTGATCATGAACCTTGCAAAGAATATGGACGTGAAGCTCATTGCGGAAGGCGTGGAAAACAGCACCCAGATCGACTTCCTCAAAAACCGCATGTGTGACGAAGTGCAGGGATACTTCTACTACAAGCCCATGTGCGCGGCGGATGTGGAAAAGGTTTTGAAGAAATAACGCGGAAAAGCTATGTATGATGGGATACAGAGGAATGGCCTCGTCCGAAAGGACGAGGCCATTCCCCATTAGGAGAACCGAAATAAAGGGAATTGCAAAAATCCGCTGCTCAAAAAGCCGGTTTATAAGCTGTCGCCAAAGTCCTTGCGGAACTGCTTTACAAGCTTCTCCTGCCAATCGCCCACGGGTGCGAGCCGCCCAAAGAAGAAGCGCAGTGTGGAGGGCTCCTCCACAAATTTCAGCCCGCCTACCATTTCGCGGTTGCGGAACAGCCATTCAATACGGTCTACGGCGTATTTTACCTGCGACATGGTAAACACGCGGCGGGGAAGGGCAAGGCGCAAAAGCTCCATGGAAGCGAGCGGCTCCGTGCCGTCCGGCTCACGCTGCTCGGAAATGGTGCCGCGCTCCATGCCGCGTATGCCGCCCGCGAGGAACACCGCCGCCGCGAGCGCGCCTGCGGGGTACTGGTGCTGGTCTACATGCGGCAAAAACTCCATGGCATTGAGGTGGCAGCCGAGGCCGCCTGCCGGCGTTACCACGGGGATGCCTTTTTTCACGCATTCGTCGCACATGAATTGGATGAACTGCGGGGCTTGGGAGATGATATCCTCATCCATCGTTTCATCCAAACCTACGGTGATCGCTTCCATTTCGCGCGTGCTCATGCCGCCATAGGTCAAAAAGCCCTCAAACAGAGGTACGAATTCGATCAGCTTATCCGCGATGGCCTTATCTCTAAGGCAAATGCCACCGCCGCGCGCGAAGCCAAGCTTGCGTGCCGAAAAATAGATGATATCCATCTCGTCTGAGATGGCGCGGGTGATCTTTCTTATGCTCCAGTCGCGGCAGGCTTCTTCGCGCTGCTTGATGAAGTAGAGGTTGTCTTGCAAAAGGCTTGCGTCAAGCACTGTCATGATGCCATGCTCACGCGCGAGTTTGGCGGTTTCGCGCAGGTTTTCAAGGGAAAACGGCTGCCCGCCGATGAGGTTGGTGCCAGCCTCAATGCGGATGAAGGGGATGTTCTTTGCGCCTTCTTTTTCAATGAGCGCTTTGAGCTTTTGGATGTCGATGTTGCCTTTGAAGGGGAAATTGCTCGTGGTATTGAGCCCTTCGTCGATTACAAGCTCCTCTACACGGCCACCACAAAGGGTGATGTGCGCCTTGGGCGTGGTGAAGTGAAAGTTCATGGGGATTGCGTTACCGCTTTTTACAAATGCCTGTGCCAGAATATGTTCCGCCGCGCGGCCTTGGTGCGCGGGCAGGAAAATGGGCATACCGAAAATTTCGTTGATTTTGCTTTCAAGCCGAGTAAACGTGGCGCTGCCGGCGTAGCTGTCGTCGCAGATCATCATGGCGGCCATTTGGTTGTCGCTCATGGCATTTACGCCGCTGTCGGTAAGCATGTCGAGGAAAATGTCTTTGTTTTTAAGAAGAAAGGTGTTGTTACCCGCCTCAGTGATGGCCTCAAGCCTGCGCTCCACAGGAACAAGGGAAAGCTTTTGCACCACGCGCACCTTATGAAGTTCGAGGGGGATACTTTCGCCGGAAAAGAAGCTAATGTTTGCCATGTGTAATTCCTCCGATTCAAAAATTAATTTGCTTCGGAGCGCCATTTGGCGGCAACGCCCGATTGAAGACAACAAAAAAACGCTTGTCCCCCCTTGTAGAGGACGAGCGCCAAATCCCGTGTTACCACCTCATTTTATCGGCGCCTCACGACGCCGACCTTTTCGGGTACATCCATAAATGTGAAATGAAGATTACCCTATCACGATAACGGGTGAAACCCGGCTCCGTCTACTAGGGTGTTTCCACCCGTTCGGGGAGCGGCCTGGTTGCGTGTATTCCCGAAATGCCTCCCGCTGCCTTGCACCAACCGGCAACTCTCTGATGGCGCGTTTTCCGGTACTCTTTCGCAGTCATCGCCGTTTCTTAATTCAACTGTGGTATATTATATATTCCTATCGTGCGTGCGTCAAGCAGGTTTGCGACAAAATTTTTGCGTGCCTGAAAGTTTCCGGCACGCAAAAACAATCGCTTGCTTAAAGGCGCATTTTATGAAAACAGCTTCTCGATATCTTCAACGCTTAAAACTGTACCAAAGCGCCCAGGCCATATCATTTTTTGATAATAGGCAAGCGTGTGCTCCGCGGTCATGAAGCGGTTGTCATAGGTGGAATTGCCGTTTTCGGGGATGAGAAGCTCAAAGCCATGCTCGAAACCCGCCTGCACGGTAGCGTTGATACAGAAATCAGTCTGCATGCCGGTGATGATGAGGGTTTCAATGCTCTTTTGTTGCAGGTACTCCTTGAGACCTGTTTTGTAAAAGGAGCTCGAACGTTGCTTGTCAAAAATGCGCTCGCCTGCGTTCGGTGCAACGGATTCGTGGATCTGCCATGCCTCGCTATGCGGCATAAGGCCGCCCTCTTCGTCTTCGCCGTGGCGAACGTAGATAACCTCAATGGAGCTTTTGCGGCAGAACATCAGAAGCCGCCGGATGGTTTCAAGCATTTCCCGCTCTTGATAGGGATGCTCGTTCACAAGCAGATTTTGCACGTCTACAACCAAAAGGCAGGTGTTTGAGGCTTGCGGCATAATACCCTCCCCGTTTCTTATTGTTGATACTATTATCGAATAGGAAAAGATGCTTTACAAGCATTTTTTCCGTTGACGTGAAACCTTTGAAACAGATATGCTTCTCGATGGTGCCATACTGTGGTGCACGCCCTTAAGGAAGGTTCTCTATGCCCTCGAACGCTTGATTTTCGCAATGGAAGATTGTGCGGCTGTGCGTTTTCTAACGCTCGGCCGTGTTGTTGCATACGAAAATCAAGCATAGTGCCGCATCCGCAGCAGCCGAAGGCGCGTGAAAAACCTACGGGTTTTTCATATACAATAGGCATGCTTTGCCGCCGCGTAAGCACATATCTTGTTCGGATATGTGTTTGCGCGGCGGCTTGTTTTAGGACGCGGCCCGGAAAGGGCAAATATGAGTTACCATTGGTGCGCGAAGCCCAAAGCGCTTCCGCAAGTATTAAAATACTGTGGCCGGTGCGGCCGCAAAATGACATTTTTGTGCAGCGGTAATTTCCGCGTCAACGCACAGAAAAAAGCGCTCGATGTATGGCTTATCTATAGGTGCGCCGCGTGCGATACGACATGGAATATGGAGATTTTCTCGCGTGTCGCTCCGCATGCGCTCGAAAAGGAGCTTTACGAGGGCTTTTTGAGAAACGATTCCGCGCTTGCCGCGCGCTACGCATACGACAGGATGCTTCTTCAAAAAAACCACGCGGAGGCGGATTTTGATGCAATCCCCTTCGAAGTGGAGGGGGATACGCCAAAAGCTTGGGCGCAGCCAGCGCCAATTACCGTTGCCCTTACATGCGCGTTCGGCGCGCGGCTTGATAGGCTTCTGGCGCAAAAACTTAGGCTCTCCCGCACCGAGGTGCAGCGGTTGACGCAAGCGGGGGAAATCCGTCTGACAAACGATAACGCCGCAAAAAATCTAAAAGGCCTTCGCGTGCATACAAGCGTAACGCTCATGCTTTCGGGCGAAGTGCGAAAGGCGATGGAGCAGGTAGAAGCATAGGGAAAAGGGAGCGGGAATTTGCCCGCTCCCTTTTTTCTACATTTCATACGCCGGCAGTTGTTACAGCGAAAACCGCTCCTTGATGATCGCGGCCGCATCCTCAGGCGAAAGGCTTGTATTGTCGATACGAAGATAGTTCTCTTTTTGCAGCTCGCCGGGCAAAGAGTTGAGGCGGTACTTTTCCTCCAAACGTCTAAAAAGTGCTTCCGAGCGATCAAGGTTGCGCTTGGAAGGTTTGTTCAGCAGACGGTTTTCGGTTTTGTTGCGTTTCAAACGGAGCTCATAGTCCGCTTCAAGCTCTACAAAATACACCGTTGCGCCGCGTGCCTCAAACATTGCCTGCACGCCCGCAATATAATCCCAGTCCTCCTGTGCGTCAAACGCCCACATGTAGGTGAAGATCATGCCGTATTCATCGCTTTTTGAATACGCTTCAAAAATTTCCCTGCGGAAAAGCGTCGTCAAGCGGCTGCGCTCGGCGGGCATGTTTTCAAACAGCTCCGAAACGACCTCAATGGTCATATGGTTGTGAAACAGCTTCAACCCGGTGGTTTTAGCCAGCGCTTGTCCCACCGTCATTTTGCCGACCGCGTGCGGCCCGAAAAGAATTACAAGCTTCATAAAAAATCACTTCTCCTTGTCAGCACATGCCAAATATCGTTTCCGGTAAAGCCGCACGCACGGTAAAGCGCCTCAGGGTTAGAGGGGTTATTCTTTTGCCCGCTTACCGTTACAAACCGTGCACGGGGAGATAGCTCCGCCAATAGCGCGTTGACAATGGCTTTTCCAATCCCTTTGCCGCGAAAGCCGGGCATAACCTGAATCCATTCCAAAACGCCCTCCCGCGCTTGCTCGTCATAATCGGCAAGGCCTGCGCCGCAAAGCGCGCCGCTTTTATCGCGCACGGTGAGCCAAAGCTCCGGTGCGTACGTGGGAGAACACATAAGGTTTGTGACGCGTTGCGGCGTGAAAGCACTTCCTTCATAGCAGGCGCTCAAAAGCGTTGCAAGGGCTTTCGCGTCACGCGGCATCGCTGCCTTTTTGAGAAAAAACCCCTGCGGTAGTGCCGACGGTTCTATTTTTTCAAGGCGATGGAGCATCTTAAAATAAGGTGTGTCGATGTAGGAGCGATAAAGCATAGCAGAAAAATCCCGCGCATGTACGATGCGCATGTGCTCAGGTACTTGCGTGGAGTTTTCCTTCCAAAAAGGGAGGGAGGCTTCGCCGCAGGGATCGCGGAGGTAGGCTTCCAACGTTATCATAACAAAACACCCGGTCAAAAAATAGGGTTGTAAAATAATGTAACAGCAGATGTACAATTTGGCAACACCCACCGCGTAGCTGATGTGCGCGCAGCACGGCGCATACAATAGTAGCAGCTTTTAAAAAAAGGAGGCGGTTTTATGCGCCTCGTCGCAACGGTGCGGGCGAAGCAGCTTTTTTCTTCCGCACTTATTTTTACGGTTCTGGCGGCGTTTTTTCTTCTAGGGTTTGTACTTTTACGCCATGATGAAAATGCAAAAGCCGTGTTTTCAACATGGAATGGCAATGTTTACCAAACGAGAAGTGAGCTTTTGATGGAGGCCATGCGTTACGTTGGCGTGTGCTCGCCCGAAGCTGCCGCGTCCCTTTGGGCAGAAGGGCTTAAGCAGCGAAGCGCAGCGCTCCAATATGCCGCCATGAGCGATATGCTCAAGCAGGAATATCAAAAACGGCTTGAAACCACAACGCCCAACTGGGTGACGGGCATGTCAAGCCCATGGGTAAACAGCTATACAATCGAAAGTATAAAAGAGGGAAGCGCGAACAGCCGCGTTGCGGAGCTTACATTTAGCCTTGTAAGCTCGGGTTCTCCGGCACAAACCTATAATGCGTCGCTGCTTCTCACTGAAGAAAATGGATTTTGGCGCGTCAACGGCATTACGATGGACGAACAGCTTTACCCCTACACGGGCTTTTAAGGTGTTTCTTGACCCCAGCGGCGAAAATAGTTACGATGGAACAAAAGAAAAAGCAAAGGGGAAAGCTATGGAAAGCGCCCTTCCTTCCGTTTGCCTTACTGCGGAGAAACCGACATCGGCATCGGCTACCAGCTTGGCGCAGGAGCACTCTATGCGGATGCGTTTGCCTACCACGCCTCGGGGGAATGCTGTGGCGTGGAGCACCTTTTGTGCAAAAGCTGCGGTGCCATTCTACGCTCACTTGCCCAAAGGCCCGCGCTTTTTCATTCTTATAACAAAGCGCGCGAGCAGGAGCTTAGTGACTACCTAAACGCTCACGGCATCCTTCTTTGCAACGAAAGCAAGGACATGCCCTCGCTCGATTCGCTTGGATATACGATGGAGCACATCGTGGGGCTCATTGAGCGGCACGAGGTATTTTACTACATGGCTTATAAAAAGCGCTCCACGTTTTTGAGCAGCCGTGCCTACCGCCTTTTGAAGCGCGCGCGTGCTGCCTATGTTCCCGCGGGCGACGAAAAAACGGTATACGACGAGCTCAAGCGGCGCGAACTTTTGCAAAAGGACGAGCTTCGCGAGGCGACCGGGCTTGAAATTACCCCGTTTGAAAAGGCGTTTTATACGCTTCTTGAAAACATGCTCGTTACCGCCTATTCCGGCAGGCGCATACGGCACAATTGGTATTCTTATGTTTACTGCACCGCAGAGCTTTGGGAAAAACAGTCAGAAGGGCTTCATACAAACGCCGATCCCAAGGAGGAGCTATTGAGGCTTTTTCTTGGCACGGTGGACGAAAAAAGCATACGAGCGTTGTGGAAATAGCGCAGTTCTTCTGCTATAATAACGCATACGGTTAAAACAACGTTTTAAAGCGCGCCGAAAGCTTTCGGCAGCGCAAGAAGAATATGGGAGAGCATCATGGACGACAAACATCTTTTGGCAGCCGCTTTGGGCGAAAAACTCGGCATGGAGGCGGATTCCCTTGCGGAATGGTTTGAAACCCCGCCCAACGACGAGCTTGGTGACTATGCGTTTCCCTGCTTCCGTCTTTCAAAAACCATGCGCAAAGCGCCAAACCTTATCGCTGCGGAGCTTGTAAGCTCGCTTTCTCTGCCTGCGGGCTTTTCGCGCGCGGAGGCTGTCGGCGGCTACGTCAACTTTTTTGTCAACAAGGCAGATTACGCGAAGGCCGTCCTAGGCCGCGTTCTTGAAATGGGCGAGCGCTACGGCTCCTCCGACGAGGGCGCGGGAAGGAACGTGTGCATCGATTATTCCTCCATCAACATCGCGAAACCGTTCCACATCGGCCATCTTTCCACCACCGCCATCGGCAACGCCCTGTACCGCATCTATAATTTTTTGGGGTACAAAAGCATCGGCATCAACCACTTGGGCGACTGGGGCACGCAGTTTGGCAAGATGATTGTCGCTTACAAAAAATGGGGCGACAAGGAAACCGTGGAGCGCGAAGGCGTGCGCGGCCTTGTAGAGCTTTATGTGCGCTTCCACAAAGAAGCGGAAGCGGATGAAAGCCTGAACGACGAAGGTCGTGCGTGGTTCCGCAAAATCGAGCTTGGCGACGCGGAAGCGCTTTCACTTTTCAATTGGTTCAAAGATCTTACCATGCGCGACGTGATGCGGGTCTACGAGCTTCTTGATGTGCAATTCGACAGCTACGCGGGCGAAAGCTTCTATGAAGACAAAATGCAGCCCGTTGTGGAAGAGCTTCGTGAGAAGGGGCTTTTGAAAGTGGATCAGGGCGCGAGCATCGTGGACTTGAATGAATACGATATGCCGCCGTGCATCATTTTGCGTTCCGACGGCGCAACCCTTTACGCCACGCGCGACCTTGCGACCGCCATTTACCGCAAAAACACCTACGACTTTGCAAAGTCCCTGTATGTGGTGGCTTACCAGCAGAACCTGCATTTCCGGCAGTTCTTCAAGGTTCTTGAACTCATGGGTAAGGAATGGGTGAAGGATATGGAGCATGTGAGCTTTGGCATGGTGAGCTTTGAAGGTGCGTCGCTTTCCACGCGCCACGGCAACGTGGTGTATCTGGAGGATGTGCTCAACGCCTCCATCGAGCGCACGCTCGCCATCATCAAAGAAAAAAGCCCCGAAATGGAAAACAAGGAGGCGGTCGCGCGCGATGTGGGTGTGGGCGCTGTGATTTGGTCGGTGCTTTACAACAGCAAAATCAAGGACATCAACTTTACATGGGATAGGGCGCTTAACTTCGACGGCGAAACCGGCCCCTACACCCAATATACCTACGCACGCTGCTGCTCGGTACTTAGAAAAGCGGGGAATTATGAAAAGACCGTGCTTGACTGCGCCGCGCTGACAGATGCTTCCTCCATGGCGCTTCTTCGTGCGCTCGCCGCGTTTCCGGACGCCGTAAAGGCTGCTGCCAACAAAAACGAGCCGTTCCTCGTTTCCCGTGCGGTGATGGACGTTTGCTCGGCATTCAACAAGTTCTACTACGACAACCGCATTTTAGGTGAGGCGGAAAGCGTGAAAAACGCGCGCCTCGCGCTGTGCGAGGCGGCTGGAACTGTGATCAAAACGGGATTGTACCTCGTGGGGATCAAGGCGCCGGAGAGGATGTAAAGCGCGTTGCGCTTTCGAAAAAATGTCAAAGCCATTTTTTCGAGGCCGCTGTGGCGGGCTTTCAGCCAAACTCGCTCACCGCTCGTTCGTCTGCAAAGAGTCCGGTTTGACGCGCATGTCGTCAAACCGGACTTATTGTTGGGTATGCTCCATGAAGGCTTTGCTGCGCGGCGCGGCGGAGCGCGCCTTTTCGAGGGATTGCTTTTTTGACGCACATGTCGTCAAAGCCGGAGCAAAGTCAAGAGGGCGAAGCTGAAGCGCCGCCAGTAGCGGATAAAGCGAGCCGGAGGCCCAGTGAGCAAGGGAGTATTGTGATAAAAAAGAGTAATACGACCATTGCGAAGTGCGAAAGGCCCCCTTGACAATCCCCATGATTTCTTTGCAAGCAAAAGAGCCCGGTTTGATGCGCATGTCATCAAACCGGACTTATTTTTTAGGTATGCCTCATGTAGGTTTTGTGGCACGGCGAAGGCCCACAGGCCAAGTGTCCGAGGCGTCTCCCGCCGAGGACCGCGGCGCGCCTTTTTGAGGGATTTGCGCCGCCAAGAGGCGCTGAAATTTTGCAGCAAAAGATTTTAAAAGTAAATATCAGCCGATCTTTTCGAGCAGGCTCTTTTTCTTTTCGTCGTATTCCTCCTGCGTTATGGCGCCGTTTTCTTTGAGCTTTGCAAGCCGCTCAAGCTGCTCCATGTATGCCGCGGACTGTGACGGGCTGCTCGTACGGCCAGCGCCGGAGGGCGTATAATAGCCGTTTGGCGCGGGCGATGTTGCGGCATACGTGCCTGTTTCACTCTTTTGTGCGTCGGGCGTGATGTAGCCACCGTCTTTGTCCTGAAACGAGCCCGTCGCCACAAGAATGATGTCGATAAGCCAGCCGATGCCAAGGCATCCGCCTGTCAAAAGCCATACAATGCCTGTGCCGATTTTGTTCACATAAAAGCGGTGTACGCCAAGAAACCCGAGGAGGATGGAGAACAAAAGCGTTGTCGTGTAATCGCGGTGGGAAACTCTCTTTTCCATAGGTGGCTCCTTTCAAAAATGAAGATTCTTGTTGTTTTTAAAAGGTTACGGGGCAAACTTCGCCTCGAACCATGCGCCCATATCATTGCCCGCTACCTCGGAAAACGCAGCGATCAGGTCGGTTCCCTCTGCGTTTTTATAGCGGTGCTCGCCTACATAGTTTTGTAGTGCAGTAAAAAACATATCCTCGCCCAACTCGTTGAAAAGGTCCCTCATTACATGCGCGCCGTATGCGTAAACTACGAAAAAGTAATCGTTGCCTTCAAAGCTTTTGAGCGGTGCGTCGAGGCGAAGTGTTCTT
Source organism: Bacillota bacterium (assembly GCA_023416895.1). Taxonomy (GTDB): domain Bacteria; phylum Bacillota; class Clostridia; order Christensenellales; family CAG-138; genus UBA7707. Next base: position 18,937 of record JAEZGQ010000197.1, read on the forward strand.
TCGTAAGCTGCGAAGCTATCAAATGAGCTTTGCCACAGCTCGTTATAAACGGTGTCGCCAAAGTATGCACGACTGAAGGCGAATCCCAAAAATTCCACAAGCGATTCATCCACCCACGGTTCGTTGAGCTGGTCGCTGCCAACAATGCCGTAAAACCATTGATGCGCCACCTCGTGCGCCACGACCATGGTGGCGTATTCTTCGGTTGAACCGCTCAGAAGCGAGGTGTTGATCATGATAAGGCCCGGATACTCCATCCCGCCGCTGCCGTCAAAATCCACCACGCAAAGCCTGTTATAGGGGTAGTCGCAGATTTTATCCGAAAAATATAAGAGTGCATCCGAACCGCTCTTGGCGGCAAAGTCCGCCGCTTTCTGTGTGAGTGCAACACCAACCACCTCTATGCCGTTTGCATTTTGTGTGGAAACGTACGCATTTTTGTGCAGCGAAAACGCAAAGTCCCGCACCTCGTATGCGGAGGCGAGCATTGTGGTAACGCCGCTTTGCGTGCGTTGCTCCTCCACGCTTCCCGTGCAGGATACGGTGTAGTTCTGCGGTGCGGCAATCACAACGCGGTAATTTGCGGCTTCGCTGTAAAAGCTATCGCCCGTACTGATGTATTCGTCCATGCGCCACGCGCCGTTTTCATATACCGCCACAACTGGAATGGCATTGCCGAACATCAAACGGTTTTTGCCCGTGCCAAAGCGGTCGTTCGTTTTCGGCACCTGTACCGCGTAACTTATGTAAACTTCTGTGCTCTCGCCGGTTTTAAGTTCGCGCGTAAGCGGAAGCGTAAGGTGCGTACCGTTTTCATCAAGCGTATAGTCGGCATCAAGCCCTGCAACCGTAACCGTTTCAAGCATGAGGCACTTTGGGTTTACCGCGTTTGGAAACAGGTTTAATACCACCTCAAAAAGGCTGTCGGGATAGGGGTTTACGTAGGTGAGCCGGAGCTTGCCGAAAAGAAGGTTTTGTTCGGCATCCACCGTGAGCGAAGCCTCATAAAGGCTCAAGCCGGTTTCAAGCGGTGCTTGCGTGTTTTGAGGCTCTTGAGATGCTACGGGGCTGTTTTCTCCGCTTTGCGGCGATGAATAGGGCGAAGTGTCAACCGCCGCGCTTTGCGTTGGTGTAAGTGACGCGCTTGGCGCAGAGGGGGAGGGGGCTCCTTCAAACGGGCGCAGGAAAAAGAAAATCGCCGCAACTGCGGCCAACAATACCGCCGCCGCAACCAAAACCGCGCGAAGCTGCCTCTTTTTTCTTCCGTGCAGGGTGCCCATGTGCCCGTTCCTTTCATCAAATTATAGACAGTATACCACAAATCCCCACCACATGTATTTTTCTTGCGGCGGTACTGCCCATGCGCTAAGACTTCATGCTATAATTGAAAGGAAAGATGCGGAGGAGATTATGCAGTTTCTGTTCAACCGCGAATCGGCGCTTTTTTTAAGCACGCCTGTTGAAAACCTGTTTCTTCTTGAATATATGCCGCAGGCACCCGAGGGTTACGTGAAGGCGTACCTTTATGGGCTTGCGCTTTGCTACCACCGCGCTCTTAGTGGCGAGGAAATCGGCACGGCGCTTCAAATGAGCGAGCAGGAGCTTGCAAACGCCTTTTTGTATTGGCAGAAGCAGGGCTTTGTGAGCGTGGTTTCCGCGCAGCCACTCATTGTTGAATACAAAAACATCAAGCACGCGCACACCGAGGGCGCAAGTGACAGCGCTGTTATCACGCGCCGTTATCAGGGCTTGATTGCGAATATGCAATCGGAGCTTGGCGCGCGCATGCTTACCGGCCCCGAGCTTTCCAAGGTTTATGACTGGCTGGAGGTGTTCGGCTTTACGGAGGATGCGGTACAATTGCTGGTGCGACATTGCGCCAAGCAAAAGGGTACGCGTGTGAGCATTAAGTATATGGATGCCGTGGCTCGTGCATGGGCGGACGACGGCGTACTGACCGCCGAGGCTGCGGAAGAGTACCTTGCCCAGTACGACGAGCTCAACGGCGGGGCGCAGCAGTTGTTAAAGCGTTGGCGCGTGGGCAGAAGGCCTACCGAGGACGAGCTTGCTCTTTACAAACAGTGGACTTCCGCTTGGGGGTTTGACGAGGCGGCGATTCTTGCCGCGTGTGCGGAAATGACAGGCGCCGTAAAGCCTTCCTTTAAATATCTCAACGGCATTTTGGAAAACTGGCGTACGGGCGGTACCTTTACCGCGCAGGATGCCGAGCAGCGCATGCGCGCACGTGCCGCTACGACGGAGCTTGCGCGCATGGTGTTTTCGCGCGCGGGCCTCAAACGCGCCCCTACGGGCGACCAGATCGACCAAATCGAGCGCTGGCATACGGTATTCCGTATGGATGCGGAGCTTATCCTTTTCGCGGCGGATTGTGCGGCGGATGCTTCTGCGCCTTTTTTTAAAATGCGAAAGCTCATTACCCAGTGGCACGAGGAGGGTGTTGCCAACCTTGAAGCCGCAAGAGAGTCGGTAGAGCGCGCCGCGCGTGCGCCCGAGGCAAAACCCGTTCCCCGCGCGCTCGATTACCCGCAGCGCAAGTACAGCGCGGACGATCTTAAGCATATCGGCATCAATCTGCTGGACGAGGAGTAGGCTGTGGCTAGTTTACGCGAACTTGAATATGAGTACAAAAAGCTAAGAGTGAAAGCGCAAAGCGAATGTGACGAGCGCGTGCGCGCCGCTTACAAAGCCATCCCGCGCCTGTTGGAAATCGACGACGAACGCCGTGCGGCGGCGTTTTCGCTCGGCGAAAAGCTTCGCTTTTCAAGCGACCCACAGCGCGACCGAAGTGACGTGCAGGCGCTGATCGACCGCATGAATCAAGAAGAAACGGCGATTTTAAAGCTGCACGGGCTGGAATGCGACTATTTG
>JAEZGQ010000240.1 GCA_023416895.1 Bacillota bacterium
ATGGCGAGCGGCAAAAGCGCAAAGGCTTCCGCTTTTCACCGGATTCGCAGTGGCAAACGCGGCTTGAGGAAAGCTTCCCTTACGACGAAACGCCCGATCAGCTCACCGCCATCGCGGAAATTAAGCGAGATATGGAAAGTGAGCGGGTGATGGATCGGCTCCTGTGCGGCGATGTCGGCTACGGAAAAACCGAGGTTGCACTTCGCGCAGCGTTTAAGGCGGTACTGGACAGCAAACAGGTGGCGTTTCTGGTGCCAACCACCATACTTGCGCAGCAGCATTTCAACACGCTTTCCGCGCGCTTTGCGGGCTTCCCCGTACAGGTCGCGCTGCTTTCACGTTTTTTGAGCCCCGCCGACGAAAAAGCGACGCTCAAAAAAATTGAATCTGGCATGGTGGACGTGGTGATCGGCACGCATAAGCTTCTTTCGCAAAGCGTGAAGTTCAAGGACCTTGGGCTTCTCATTGTGGACGAGGAGCAGCGCTTCGGCGTGGGGCACAAGGAGCAGATCAAAAACCTCAAATCATGCGTGGACGTTTTGACCCTCTCCGCAACGCCCATCCCGCGTACGCTCCATATGTCCATGACGGGAATCCGCGACATGAGCGTGATCGAAACGCCGCCCGAGCAGCGTTATCCCGTGCAGACTTATGTGATGGAATACAACGATGCAATCGCCCGCGAGGCAATTTTGAAGGAGCTTTCGCGAGGCGGCCAAGTTTATTTTGTATACAACCGCGTTCGAAACATGGAGCAATTTGCGCAGTATCTACGCACGCTCGTTCCGCAGGCGCGTGTTGCGTACGCACATGGGCAAATGAGCGAGCGCACGCTCGAAAAAACGATGGTGGACTTTTTGGAGCAGCAGTACGATGTGCTTCTTTGCAGCACCATCATCGAAAGCGGGCTCGACATTCAAAACGTTAACACCATTATCGTTTACGATGCCGATCATATGGGGCTTTCGCAGCTTTACCAGCTGCGCGGGCGCGTGGGGCGCGGCGCGCGGCTTGGGTATGCGTACCTTACGTTTCGCCGCAACAAGGTGCTTTCCGAGGTGGCTGAGAAGCGCCTGAGTGCCATCCGCGAATTCACGCAATTCGGCTCTGGCTTTAAAATCGCCATGAAGGACCTTGAAATCCGCGGCGCGGGCAACCTTTTGGGGCCCGAGCAGCACGGACATATGGCCGCGGTAGGGTACGACCTTTACTGCAAGCTCATCAACGATGCCGTACGCGAGGCAAAGGGCGAACCGGAGCGGCATCAGGTCGAAACGGCGGTGGAAATCCCCATTGCTGCCTCCATTCCGCATTCGTACATCCGCCGCGAAACCGACCGGCTTGCCATGTACAAGCGCATCGCGCTTTTGGAAACGGACGACGACGTTCTCGATGTACAGGATGAGCTGATTGACCGTTACGGGGAAATTCCGCAAGCGGTAAGGAACCTTCTTTTTATCGGAAAGCTCAAGGCGGATGCTTCCAAGGCATACGTCACAAAGCTAAGCGTGAAGGATGGAGAAGCGCGGCTGGTGCTCGACGCGCGCGCGCCGATGAAGCTTGAAAAGCTCATGGAGCTCGTGCAAAAAACGCAAGGTGCGCAGCTTATAAACGCCGATGAGCCTTCGATTGTGATACGAAGAAGAACTGCCGATGTTTCCGTGTTTTGCCGCGATTTGCCACAGTTTGTTTACACCCTTGGAGATTGCATTGAGGGTTGAACGTGTTATAATAGGTGAGCAAATGCACATGAAACAATATATGTTGGGAGAATTTTATGAAAAAATACCTGTCGTTGCTGCTCGCAGCAATCATGATGCTAGGCCTGTTTGCGGGTTGCAGCCTCACCAATGAAGGTACCGAAGGCCCCGAAGCCTCACCCGAGGCAACGCAGGCCGCCGTGACTGCCGAGGACAGCGAACCCGTTGTAACCGTAGGCGGCGAAGTGGTTCTTACCTGGGGGCAGTACCAGTCGGTGTTCAACACCAATGCGGATTATTATTATCAGAGCACCGGGTCCGACGTTACCTCCACAGAGGAAATGCTCACCCAGTTTCAGGATCTGATCGTTAATTACCTTACGGAGAGTTCCATCATCTCCTATCAGGCGAAGCAGCAGGGTTTTGCGGAGTTGACCGCCGAGCAGCAGGCAGAACTTCAATCAAAGATCGACACCGAGCTTCAGAGCATCGATGAATACTACCGCTCCATTGCACAAGAAGAGGCAGCCGCCGATTCGAGCGTGGATGTGGAAGCGCGCATCAAAGAGCTTGTGGCCGAGGAGGCCGTATATTATACCGGCGAAGTCATGGATTACGACGCGTACATCGAATGGCTTAAAAATCGCATTACCTCGGAATATCTGGGAGAACTCCTTAAGGAAAAGGCTATGAGCACCGTAACGGTGGACGATGCCGCAATTTCGGATTGGTACACTACCAATTCCTCCACCCAGAAAACCACTTATACCGATAATCCCGCCTCCTACAAGGATGCGCAGGAGAGCTACGAGCTTTTTGGCGGTGAACCAGTGGTGTATGTGCCGCTCAACTACAGCCGCGTTATGGATATTCTCGTTGTACCCACGGGCACGATGAACGAGGAGTACGATACCAAGATCGCTCAAATGGATGATTTACAGGCCGAATACGGTACGCTGTCCTTTGAGGATGCGCTCAGCGGTAAAAACACCAACGCTGCAAGGCTTTCTGAGATCCTCGCCGAGTACGGCACCCTCAAAGCGGAAACCGACGCGATGTATGATGAATACATGGCAGAAGCGAAAGCAACCATCGAGGCGGCGTATGCTGAGCTCGAGGGCGGCGCGTCTTTTGCTGACGTCATGATGAAGTACACCGCTAACGTTGATTTTACCGACAACGAGATTTTCCAGCAAAAGGGCATGCTCATCAACCCCCTCGAAAACAGCACCACCAGCGGCTGGTCGAGCGAAGTGATTTCCGCGTTCATGGGTCTTACGGCCGGCACCTATTCCGGCGTGTTCATGGACGGCGACGGTTACCACATCATCTACTATGTGGGCGATGAAACACCGGGTCTGCGCCCCATGGAAGAAGTGAATGAAGGCATCAAGACCGTTCTGCTCGGCATGAAGCAGGATACCGAGTGGGAGACGCTTGTGGAAGCCTGGAAGGCCGATTCGAGCGTGGTCATCAATGAGGAGCTTGTACGTTTGGCCGGTACGGTAGCGGTCGGCTAAGAAAAGGTCATTTGCGCCTGAAGGTGGACAAGAAGCCGCCTTCAGGCTTTCTTTTTGTTACGCACCATAGTAAAATAAATGCAATCGTATACAAACACAACGCCAAAAAACGGAGGGCGAAACATGAGATTGGACAAATATTTGAAGGTGTCGCGTATCATCAAGCGGCGTACCGTTGCAAACGAAGTTTGTTCGCTTGGACGTGTAAAAATCAACGGCAAGGAAGCAAAACCATCCGCCGAGGTGAAGGAGGGCGACGTGCTTGACCTTCTGATGGGCGGCAAGCATATGTTCGCGCGTGTATTGAGCGTGCGCGAAACCGCCAAAAAGGCGGACGCTTCCGACATGTATGAAATTCTTCAGGGAGGCGAAGCGTGAACGTCGCATGTGTGCTGCTGGCGGCAGGTTCCTCCCAACGCATGGGGGAGAACAAGCTAGGCTTCTCCTTTCAGGGGCAAACGCCGCTTGAAATTTGCGCGGAAGCTTTTTTTGCCGCCGAGAAGGAGCTTTATAAAATGGCCGTTGCGGTGAGCCAAAAAACGCGCCCCCAAGGCGAGCGCCTTAAGGCGCGCTATGGCGAGCGCGTGGTGCTGGTAGAAGGAGGCGCAACCCGCACGGAATCGGTGTACAACGCGCTTCTAGCGCTTCAGGGAGCGGATGTGGTGGCCATTCACGATGCGGCGCGTTGCCTTGTTGCGCCTTTGGTGATTGCCGAGAGCATCAAAAGTGCGATTGCCTGTGGCAGCGGCGTGGCGGGCATCCCCGCGCGGGATACAGTGCGGCTTGCAGGCGCCGGCATAATCGACCGCAGCAAGGTGATGCTTGCGCAAACGCCGCAGAGCTTTCTTTATAAGCGCATTCTGGAGGCCTACAACAGCGCGTTTGAAAGCGGCTTTGAGGCGACGGACGACCTTGCTTTGTACGAAAGGATGGGGTATACCGGCGTGTTTACCGAAGGAAGCATCATGAACCAGAAGCTCACTTACCCGTCGGACGTGCCTATGTTTGAGGCGGCGCTTGGCGCTGCGCAAAGGGTAGGCTACGGTGAGGATACGCACAGGCTTGTAGAGGGACGCGCGCTCATCTTGGGCGGCGTAGAGGTTCCGTATAAGCGGGGGCTTCTCGGGCATTCGGATGCGGATGTATTGACCCACGCCGTGATGGATGCTCTTTTGGGCGCGGCGGCGCTTGGCGACATCGGTCGCCATTTTCCGGATACGGATGAGCGTTACCGGGGCATTTCCTCGCTTACGCTTCTGGAACGCACCTCGGAACTTCTCTCTCTTGCGGGCTTTCGCGTGGTGAACATCGATGCAACGGTGGTTGCGCAGGAACCTAAGCTTGCGCCTTACATCGTAGAGATGCGCGCAAGGCTTGCCCGAGCGCTTGGAATAGACGCGGCGCTTGTGAGCGTAAAGGCGACCACGCCGGAGGGGCTTGGGCCGGAAGGCAGGCTCGAAGGTATTACTGCGCGCTGCATATGCGCGATTAAGACCTCCCCGTACGCGGGCATATAACGCAGAACTGAAAAAACAAGGTGGTTCAGGGGTTAGGGTTCGCGTTAGGCATCCTTGCCCGGGGTATCCGCGAGCGAATACCCGATTTAGGCAACGCCTGAAATTTCAAAAAAGTGATTCGCTTCTTTGATACATAAAAAGACATAAAAAGCTCCGAACCATTGGTTCGGAGCTTTTTGACAAACAACGATATTAGTTGATCGCGTCCTTAAGAGCTTTGCCTGCCTTGAAAGCGGGAGCCTTGCTGGCTGCGATTTCAATTTCCTTGCCGGTCATGGGGTTATGGCCCTTATGAGCGGGACGCTCGCGAACCTCAAACACACCAAAGCCAACCAGCTGAACCTTGTCGCCCTGCTTAAGAGCATCGGTGATGGCGCTCAGAGTAGCGGCAACGGCCTTCTCGGCATCTTTCTTGGAGAGTGCGCTCTTTTCGGCGACTGCTGCGATCAATTCGGTTTTGTTCATGAATCATATCCTCCTAGCATTTTAAGAAGCTGAGTTCTTAAGTTCGTTCATTATTTTACCAGCCTTTTTCCCGAGATACAAGCACTTTTTCGGGCTTTTGGGCATGTTTTCAGGATTTTATTTTTTTTACGGTTTCCCAGTAAACATCCATTTCGGACAAGGTCATACATTCGAGTTTTTTACCATCGGCAAGAATGCGTTCCTCCATCCGCTTAAAGCGTGAAATAAACTTGTCGATCGCCATCGTGAGCGCTTCCTCGGGGTCAAGCTTTAGAAGCCGCGCTACGTTGACCACGGAAAAAAGAAGGTCGCCCATTTCCTCGTTTTGACGCTCCCTGCTTTCACCCGCGTCGATTGCGGCGCGAAGCTCCTCGGCCTCCTCTGATATTTTGCACAGCGCCTCCGAAGCGCTATTCCAGTCGAACCCAACATTCGCGGCCTTTTTTTGAACCTTTGCGCCGCGCATAAGGCTTGGGAAGCTTTTTTGCACGGCCTCCATGGCGCTAGCTGCGGTTTCAAAGCCTTTTTCGGCGCTTTTGAGCTTCTCCCAGTTCACAAGCACCTCGTCGCTTCCGGAAACCGCCGTATGCTCAAACACATGCGGATGGCGATAGATGAGCTTTTTTACAATGCCCGTGGTTATGTCGCGCATGGTGAAGGCGGCGCGTTCGCTGCCCAGCTCGGCGTGAAAGGCCACCTGCAGCAAAAGATCGCCAAGCTCCTCACACAGCGCGTCATCGTCGTGCCTATCGATGGCGTCCACCACCTCGTAAGCCTCTTCTACGGCGGAGCGGCGAAGCGATTCGTGCGTTTGCTCAGCGTCCCATGGGCAGCCGCCCGGCGCGCGAAGGCGCTTCAATACATACAAAAGCCCATCAAGACCATGGCGTTCAAGGCGCTCAAAGCGCGCCGGGGGAACGATTACAACCGCATCGGCGGCGTAGGCCTTTTGCCTGTCAAGCTCATACAATGGGATTTTTTTGGTGGTGTAAGCGCCCGTTTTGCCGAGCGTACAAAACCAAATGGGGAACTCGTCCGGATAAAAATCGGCAAGGATAAGCTTAACTTCGCCCGCGCGTACCGCGGTGTCGAGTTGCTCGATGCACAGCGCGCGGTAAGGGTCGATGCTGTGTGTCAGTTCGTTTGCGGCACAAACAGCATAAGCGTCAAACGCACCTTCGCCCATGGGAAGCGCGCTAAGCGCCGCCTCACAAAACCCAACGCCGGGTAGGCAAACGATGGTTGCGCCTGCCTTTTCGGCCATCAGCCGCAGAAGGGTAAGAAAGGGTTGTCCGGCACCGCGACCCAAAACAGCGTACACGCAACTTTCGCCGCACAAAAGCCTTTTTGCCGCTGCGAGGTTGAGCGCGTCAAAATCTTCGCTCGTTTCGTAGAGGTCGTCCATTGAAACATAAGGTAGGCCTTGTTCTCTTACCCAGTTTGCGGCAGGGTGAAGCTCCGTCTGCAAAAACAGCTTTTTCGCACCGCGTATCGCCTTTTCGGAGGCGGCGGAGATGAAATTCGGCACAGAAAGGGGCGCGATGGTAATGGTGTACATAGCGGTTCCTCTTAAGCTTTTTTGGAGGGTCTCTGGAAGCGTGCAACAAGCGCGCGCACTTTGTTGCCGCCCGGGATCATGTCAAGTTCGTCCTGCGAAAACATGCGAAGCACAAGCACAAGTACCCCGTAAACCAGCACGCCGACGCCGATTCCCGCCACCGCACCCAAGCGCTGATGGCCCGCGTCGTGAAGAAGGGTATAGACTGCACCGGCCACAAGCCCCATCGCAAGGGAGGCTGCTGCGGGTTTTACGAACACATCGACAATGCTGACTTTCATTCCCGTTTTGCGGATGGTATATACCATATCCGCAATGCCCGCAAACGCAAAGCAGACCACCGT
>JAEZGQ010000012.1 GCA_023416895.1 Bacillota bacterium
TGCGGGGAGAGGCGCATCGCTTGTTTCGCGCACACACCCAAAAAAGGAAGCACTTAGAAGCACCGATATAAGAACAACCGTTATCCTTCTCATACAACAGCCCCCTTGTATTTTTCCAGCGGCAAAAGCCGCCAAACATTACGTTAAAATTATTTCTGCCGCCTTCGGTCGTGGTTTTCCTTGATCTTTCCCTCGTTTCCAAGCTCGCCGGGGATATAATAGCGTTTCCCCTTTACGCTTGTTGGCATGTATTCCTGCTCCACCACATGGCCGGGGTAGTCGTGCGGGTATTTGTAACCCTTGCCGTGCCCAAGCGCTTGTGCGCCTGCAAAGCTTGTATCCCGAAGGTGGATGGGGACGGGTTCGTCCACGGAGTTTTCCGCGTCGCGGTACGCGCGGTCGACCGCCATAACAACAGAGTTGGATTTTGGGCTTTCGCACACGAAAATGATCGCCTGCGCGATGGAAAGCCGCGCCTCCGGCATGCCGACGAACTCGAGCGCCTGCAAGGCGCTTACGGCCTGCACCATGGCCTGAGGGTTTGCAAGCCCCACATCCTCCGACGCGTGCGCGATGATGCGCCTTACGATGATGCGAGGGTCAACGCCCGCATAGATAAGCCTCGCAAACCACGCGAGCGCGGCGTCCGAATCCCCGCCGCGAAGACTTTTGCAAAAGGCGCTGAGCATGTCGTAAAACTGCTGCTCGTCGCACTTCATAACCTTTTTTTGAACCGACTCGGCGGCGACCTCTTTGCTAACATGGATTACGCCGTTTTCGGGAGGTGTGGTGAGCACCGCAAGCTCGATGGCATTGAGCGCCGCGCGCGCGTCGCCATTTGCAACAAGAGCGATGTGCTCAAGCGCGTCGTCGTCGAGCGTTACGTTGTATGTGCCAAGGCCACGCTCTTTATCGTTAAGCGCCGCAAGCACGCCTTTTTTGATGTCCTTTGCTTCAAGCGGGTAAAACTGAAACAGACGGCAGCGCGATACGATCGCACCCGTCATGGATACCATTGGGTTTTCGGTTGTGGAGCCGATAAACTTTACAATGCCTTTTTCGAGCGCCGGAAGAATGCTGTCGGACTGCGCCTTGCTCCAGCGGTGACACTCGTCGAGAAGAAGGTAGGTATGCCTGCCGTAAAGGCCCAAGTTGCGTTCGGCCTCGGCAAGGATTTCGCGCACCTCTTTCACGCCAGAACTGACCGCGTTGAGCTTAACAAAAAGCGAACCCGTGGTATTGGCGATGACGGAGGCAAGCGTCGTTTTGCCGCAGCCCGGAGGGCCGAAGAAAATGCTGCTTTGAAGGGTATCCGTTTCGATGGCGCGTCGAAGAAGCCGCCCTTTTCCCACCACATGCTCCTGTCCGATGAACTCATCAATCGTGCGCGGGCGCATGCGATCCGCAAGGGGGGCGTTTTTTTGCGCGGTGCCGGAAAAAAGATCCGTATTCATCGGCGTTCACCCCATGACTGCCGCAATGAAAAAGCGCTTCACTGGCACATTTTTACGGTCGTCTTTCTGATTATACAATAAAGAATCTCCTTTACACAACGCCGCGCCTAAGCTATAATTCGATTGTTTCATTTTCGTCAAAATTCTGAAGCGCGGGTTTAGCCCGCCCCTTTGTTTATATGAAGTACGATTTTCTTGATGATCGCCTTCGGCCAGAGCGCGTCATTTGGTACCTTGCATGGCCGTCCATTTTGGAGCAGTTTCTCATTACCTTCGTGCAGTACATCAACACCGCCATGGTGGGCGCTTTGGGCAAAAACGCCACGGCCTCCATCGCCGTTACCACGTCGAGCGTTTGGTTTGTAAACGGCATCTTCGCGGCGGTGGGCATAGGCTTTGCGGTGCTGGTTGGGCGGCGCATCGGTGAGGGTGACCTTGAGGGCGCAAAAAAAGCCGTACGCCAGTCGCTTACGGCCACGCTTTTTGTAGGGCTTTTCTGCACGCTTGTGATGCAGCTCATCGCTTCAAGCCTTCCTGTATGGCTCAACGCCGACCCCACGCTTTGGAAGGACGCCACTAGCTACCTTCGCATCACGAGCGCGGTGTATTTGATGAGCCTCGCCATCAACGTATGTTCAAACGTCATTCGCTGCGCAGGCGACACACGCACCCCACTTTACTATAACGTTGCGACCAACGTGTTGAACGCGCTCTTGAACCTGTTTCTCATTTACCCCACGCGCGAGGTGAGCATATTCGGCAACAGCTTTACCTTGTGGGGCGCGGGCCTTGGGGTTTCTGGCGCGGCCATTTCCACCGCCATCGCGGTGACCTTTACGGGCATTATGCTTGTAAGGGTGTTGTTCACAAAAAATAGCCTGCCCGTTGTGATTCCCTTCCGGGGCGACTATAAGCCCGACTGGCCGCTTTTAAAAACCGTGGCGCGCCTTGGCACGCCCGTGGCGTTTGAGCGCTGCTCCATTTCCGGGGGGCAGATCGTAATCACCGCCATGGTGACAGGGCTTGGCACGGTGCCGCTTGCGGCGCATTACCTCGCAATTACGGCGGAAGCCATCAGCTATATGCCGGCCTACGGCTTTTCTGCCGCGGCAACCACGCTCGTTTCTCAGGCGCTCGGCGCCGGAAAAAAGGCGCTCGCGGAGCGCTACGCCAAATACTGCACCTGGGGTGGGGCGCTTTTTCTTACGTTGATGGGCGTGTTTTTGTACTTCGGCGCAGAGTTTTTGGTTTCCCTTTTCACGCCCGATAAAGAAGTGGTCGTTTTAGGCGGTTCGGTTTTACGCGTGGAGGCGTTTGCACAGCCGTTTGTGGCCTTGGGCATGGTGGTAACGGGTGTTTTGCGCGGCGCGGGCGACACGAAGTGGCCCTTTTACATCAGCATTGCGGGCATGTGGGTGGTGCGGCTTAGCGTTGCGGCCATCCTTCTTGCGACGACGAACCTCGGGCTTATGTGCGTGTGGATCGCCATGGTCAGTGATCTCGTGGTACGCGGCCTTATTTCGCTTTGGCGCTACCGCTCAAAAAAGTGGCTCAATGCGTGGAAGTAGAGGTTGCCCCTTTCTCTGTGATGGGATTTACAGCATGCCTCACGCACCGTTCGTCATACTGCAAGGAGTCCTTTGTGACGCGCATGTCGTCACAAAGGACTTATTTCATTTATAAAATGCTTGGTAAACGCTACAACGCATCTAGTAACGGTAAATCAAGCCGTAGCAGGACGGTTCAACCGTGCCGTGCAAATAATCCACAGCGTCCTCATGTTCAAGTTCAAAGCCGCATTTTCTATGCGTCGCAAGCGATGCCGCGTTGCTTTTCCCAACATTATCCCGAACAACAAAGGAATCTTTCTGTTTGAGGAAACGCAGCGTTTCATTAAGAACCTCCGCACCGTAACCCCGCCTGCGGAACATCGGCGCTGTTTCAAGTGCCTCGATATAATAAAAATCCATCACAGCATTAAGCCGCAAGGCGCTGACCCAAACGCCATCCTTAACCAAAACAC
>JAEZGQ010000021.1 GCA_023416895.1 Bacillota bacterium
TGCGCCACTTTAAAAATTCCACGCTGGACGCGCTTGAAGACGCGGCGGTTCTGAACATAAATGCGGGCAAGATCGCCTTTACAACGGATTCGTTTGTGGTGACGCCGCTTTTCTTTGCGGGCGGGGACATTGGGCGGCTTGCCGTATGCGGCACCGTAAACGACCTTCTCTGCCGCGGCGCGGTGCCCAAGTACCTTTCTGCGGGCTTTATTTTGGAAGAAGGGCTCGACCTTGAAACGCTTGAGCGCGCCGTGCGCTCCATGAAAGCAGCGGCTGACGAGGCGGGCGTAACCATTGTAACCGGCGACACGAAAGTAATCGAAGGCAAAGGCGGGCTATACATCAACACCTCGGGCATCGGTATTGTGAAAGACGGGGTTGACGTGAGCGCCAAAAACCTTTGCCCCAATGACGCCATCCTCGTTTCCGGCTCCATGGGGAACCATCATGCGGCCATATTATCAAGCCGCATGCACATACAAAACCACATCGAAAGCGACTGCGCCCCCCTCAATAACATGGTGTTTGCGCTTTTAGATAGCGGCGTGCGCGTGCATGCGCTGCGCGACATTACCCGTGGCGGGCTTGCCTCGGTTTTAAATGAGCTTGCACAAAGTTCCAACGTTTGCATTGAACTTTTGCCCGGCTATACACCCGCCGACTTTCAGGTGCAGGGCTTTTGCGACATCTTGGGTCTCGATCCTTATTACATGGGCAACGAGGGTAAGCTATGCGTTGCGGTGGACGGTGCGGATAAGGAAAAGGCGCTCAGCGTTTTAAAGGCAGCGCGCTACGGAAGCGGCGCGGCTCTTGCTGGCACGGTGCGCGAAGGGAACCCTTGCGTGCTTTTAAAAACCCGCTCCGGGGCGACACGCGTTTTGGAGGCGCTCGCGGGCGAAGGGCTACCGCGCATTTGCTGAGGCTTTTTCTCCTCTTTTGCACTTTGTTGTAAAAACAACAGAATTTTCTCGCCCGGTGCGGTACACTAAACGCATCACACCGGTGGCATGGCCGCCAAAGAAAGGATGGGTTTTATGAACGCCCTAAAGAACATTCCGTTTGAAACGGCTTTGCCGCTTACATCTCTTGTACCCTATCAGGATGGCCGCATCGTCAGCCGTACGCTTGCGCAAAACGGAGCGGTTTCCGTTACGCTCTTTGCGTTTGAGGCCGGAGAGGAAATCAGCACGCATGCATCGGGCGGGGACGCGCTCGTGTATGTGTTCGACGGCGAAGGTGAATTCACCATCGACGGCACCTTGCACCGCGTGGCTGCAGGGGAAAGCATCGTTATGCCAGCGGGTAAACCGCATGCCGTTCGCGCCAAAGAACGTTTCCGCATGCTTTTGACCGTCGTATTTCCGCAATAAAAAGAGCAGGCACCACTTTTCCAAAAAGTGGGAACTTGCCGTGTTCTCTCTTGTTTTGTGCTGTCGCTCAAGCTATAATGTTGTTGTAAGAATATGCCTTTTCAACGGATTTTGCCGCTTTCGATTTTTAAAGTTTGCGGCGGTGCAAAGGAGTGAGCGGATTTGGAAGAGAATAAAAAAATTATGCCGCGTAACGTGCTTGAGGAAATGGTCGATCTGCGCGTAGACGAGCTGATGGCAAAAAGCGGTATCTGCTGCTGCATGCATTGCCGCGCGGACGTTGTGACCTACGCGCTCAACCACTTGCCCCCCAAATACACCATCAGCAGGGGCGGCGAAATTTTCACACGTTTCCACATTAATCAGGTGCAGTTTCAGGCGGATGTTACTGCCGCCATCCTTACGGCAATCGAAAGGGTCGGTACACGCGCGCACCATGACCGCATTGAGAAGAAGGACTAATCATTTTTCTTCCTTGTCGACGTTTGTAAACAACTTGTGAACGAAATAGTAATTTTTTGGCAAAAGTATAGCATATATGCTATACTTTTGTTCATTAATATTCGTTACAATTTAATTAAGGAGGGCTGCTTCTTTGATGATCAAGACTGCCTTCAAAAATGCGGTGCGTACGCCAGTGAAAACAGCGCTGTTTTTTGTGCTACTTGCGGCTGTAACCGTATTTTTGTGTTTGGGCACAAGCATGTGGAGCACAAGCCAGAGTTTGCTCGACGAGGCCGACAAAACGTTTGAAACCACGGCTGTACTCGAATATATCGGAAAGAACTACCCGGACTCGCCCGAGGGCGATAGCTTCATGCAAAAATCGATGGAGGGCTACGATTTTTCACCCATCGAAAACCGTGAAGAAGTGCTTTCCTTTGAGCGCCAGCGGTCAATGGGCGGCTACATTGAAGGGCTTAAGCAAAGCCCCGTGGGTACGCACCGCTACAAGAAATACGGCATCATCCTCTTTACGGTGAAGTACGACACCGAACAGGGTATGCGCTGTATGATCCAAAAAACCTACTATTCCTCCGACGATTATTACGGTGGAATGTACTTTTATGCGTTGCCCTCGCAGCATCTCAAGGATCTTGTAGGCATTGAAGGCAACGACATGGGGCTTAAACTCAACCATACCTACATCGCCCACGGATACTTTACCACCGGCGAGAAGCGTGCGCTTCTTTTTATGATCGATACGCCGGATACTTCTGGTGTGCCTGAATACTCAAAAATTCCGCTGGACCGGTTCGCATGCTTCGACGAAGAGGATTTTGGCGCTACAGGCATTGAGCAATCGGATTATTTCGTCCATGTGACAAACCTTGCAAAGGCTTATACTGTGCAAGAAGAGTTCATCGACGTGCAATTTACTTCCGACCTCGAGACCTACCTTGAGTTTGCCAGAAAGGAGCTTACCATCTCCTCCGGCCGCTCCTTTACGCAAGAGGAATACCAAAACGGCAGCAAGGCATGTTTGATCAGCCAGCACCTTGCCGCCCAACTCAATCTTGAAGTGGGCGATACGCTCCCCTTAAAGCTTTACGGCTCGGTAAACGGCGCGCCCGCCTACAAGAGCTACTGGCCCGCTGAGGGCTTTGTGAGCGAGGCCGATTATACCATTGTCGGTATTTTTAAGGAAATGTACGGCTATCACTACACCGTATACGTTCCCGCCAACAACGAAGAATGGCTTCCCACTTCAAGCGAGAGTTACACGCTTGCTCGGCTGCGCCTGAAAAACGGAACGGTGGAATCGTTTTTGAAGGGAATCGACCCGCTTCTTCTTGACAGCATGCGCTTCACGGTATACGACCAAGGCTATGCGGAAACCGAAGCCGCGCTCAAGTCCATGCGCGAAACCGCACAGATCCTCACGCTTGTGTGCTTGGGCACAGGTCTTGCCATTTTGGCGCTTTTCTCCTTCCTTTACGTTTCCAAGCAGCGCGACAACGTACGCATTATGCTTGCACTTGGCACCGGCCGGAAAAGAACTCTTGTTTACCTTATTTCCGGGACGCTGATGATCGCGCTTTTGTCCGCGTCAGTAGGTGCGGCGTTAGGCATTCGCTTCTCCCATACGGTAAACGCCTCCGCTTATGAGCGTGCTGTTGAAACGAGCACCGTGGACTTCCGCTTCAGCAGCGTCTATTTAGGCCAGGGCGCTAAGGATTTTGGCGCAGAGTTCGAATCCGACCCGACGGTGTGCGTTTACACAGCGTGCGGTGTGTTTGCGGTTGCGCTTCTCTTGTGCGCTTACACGGCGCTTCAAACCATTTCCACCGACCGCACGCGCAAGAAGCACAAGCGGCCGCGCGGCGCAGGGTTGAAAGCGCTCTCCTTCCCCATAAAGCTTGCGTTTCGCTCCATAAAGCGCGGCGGGGCACGAAGCCTTGTGGTACCTTTGGTTTCGCTTGCCATGGTAGCGCTCATGTGCTTGTTCTCAGGCTTCCTCGCGGGCTACCAAACGGAGCTTAATGACGTTTACGAAAACATGCCCGTGCGCGCTTACATCACCTCCTATACGGGAAAAACCCTGGATAAGCTCTCGTTAAACGAAATCGACCTATGGCCCATCATGCAAACCGGCTTCATTGAAGAAGCGCACTATACCGCAACGCTTCGCTATACCTTCGACAAGGTGATCCCCGCTTCTGAGAGCAGCAACGAGGACGATTTGCGGATAGAGCTTCCTGTATCCGGCTTCGGGCTTGAAACGCTGACCGACGCCATTCTTGGCTACGAAAAGCTTATCCTCACCAACGACATTGAAACCGTGCCCGAATTCTATTTTGAAAAGGATGTTCCATTTACCTTCCTTGAGGGCCACGGGACGGAGGACTTCAAAAAGGAGTACGAGTTTGCCGATGACCTCCCCTGCTTGATGAGCGCGCAGTTTATGCAGGAAAACGGTATCAAACTTGGCGATCATGTGCGTATCACCGCGTATTGGCGTTATTCCTTGTATACGGGAGCATTTACCGCCAATGCTTATAGTATTGATCTGTTGGTAGCAGGCACCTATCCGCGTCTGACCGGGGCGGACAGCATCTACATCCCCTTCGGCTTCATCAAGGACACGGGCATCCTTGCTGATTGGTTTTATGTGGAAAAAAGCCTTGATGCAAGTGACCTCTCCAACTGGAAGCACCAAAGCGAATATAAGTATACATCGGAGGCCCTTTACCAAAGGTGGTTAAAAACCGTTACCTTCCGTCCGATGATGAAGTACAATGCCGTGAACTTTACGCTCAACAACACACGCGAGCTTGAAGTTTTCAAAGATAAGCTTGATGAGCTTGGCTATTCCACCGTGGGCAAATTTTCGCGCCAACGCGTTTTCATTGTGATCGAAGATCAAACCCTAACGGAAACCGTAAATAACCTGAACCGCCACATCAGCTACATGGAGATCGTCTACAACGCCATGTATGCGCTTTCCATCGGCATCGGTTTTGTGGTTTCGTACCTTTTGATCAAAACGAGAAAAAGCGAGTTTGCCGTGATGCGTAGTACCGGTGCGGGCGCATTCCGTACTTTCACAGTGTTTTTCACGGAACAGGCGGTATTGTGCCTTGTAGGTACACTGCTTGGAGGCGCGATTGGGCTATTGATGCCCGGAGGAATGCATTCGCTTAGGCTTTACGCCATTTTGGGCTATGCGCTGTGTTACTGGCTCGGCAGCGCCGCTTCGGTAGCGATGATGAACCGAGTCAATGTACTGTCGATCCTTTCGGCAAAGGAATAGGAGGGTTTTATGGGAATTTTAAGTTTGCAGAACGCATCGTACACCTATAGGAGCAAGTACCAAACCGTAAAAGCCGTGCGCGGCGCGAGCTTTGAATTTGAGCAGGGCTCGGTTTACGCCATCATCGGCAAATCGGGCAGCGGTAAAACAACACTTCTTTCCTTGTTGGCTGGGCTCGACCTTCCCACCGAGGGCAATGTGCTGTTTGACGGCACCTCCACAAAGAAGCTCAACCGCGACCTTTACCGCCGTCAGGATGTAGCAGTGATTTACCAGGGCTTCAACCTTTTCCCGCTTTTGACGGTGCTTGAAAACGTAATGTACCCGCTTGAGCTTCAGGGCAAAAAAGTTTCCGAAGCGAAAAAGCGCGCCATTGAAATGCTGCATGTCGTGGGGCTTGTGGACGCACAGTTCAAGCGTTACCCCTCCATGCTCTCGGGCGGCGAGCAGCAGCGCGTCGCCATCGCCCGCGCGCTTGCCTCAAACGCCAAGGTGATCCTTGCGGACGAACCCACGGGCAACCTCGACGTTGAAAACAGCGGCAACGTGGTGGAAATGCTCGTACAGCTCGCACACGAAAGGAACTGCTGCGTGATCATCGTAACCCACGACCTTGCCGTCAGCAAGCTTGCGGATGTTTGTTTGCGCATGCGCGATGGTGTTTTGAACGAGGATACCTGTACAGAAGAAGCATAAAACACGGCGAAGCAAAAGGACGGATCAAAAGATCCGTCCTTTTTGTTGCTCTTTGCAAGTCCTTTATATCTTTACCGTCCAGCCATACGGGTCGTTCACGGCACCGCGCTGGATGCCCGTAAGCGTGTCGTACACCTTCCTGGTGAGCTCGCCGATGCCACCGCCGCTCAAAATAAGGGGCTTGTTCTGATAGCAAAGCTCGCTCACGGGCGTGATGATGGCAGCCGTGCCCGTGCCAAACGCTTCTTTCAAAAGGCCGCTTTCGCCCGCCTCATAAAGCTCCTCAACAGAAATGGGGCGTTCCTCCACACGGTAGCCCATGTCCTTTACAAGCTGCAAAACGCTCCTGCGGGTGATGCCGTCGAGAATACTGCCGTCGATGGGCGCGGTGCAAACGGTGTCGCCGATTAGGAACATCATGTTCATGGCGCCCACTTCCTGCACATATTTGTGCTCCACCGCGTCGAGCCACAGAACCTGGCTGTAGCCCTTTTCGCGCGCCTCTTCGGACGCACGCAGCGATGCCGCGTAGTTGCCGCCCGTTTTCGCGCCGCCCACGCCGCCGCGCACCGCGCGGACGTAGGAGTCCTCCACGTAGATGCGCACAGGCGCGAAGCCCTTGGTATAATACATGCCCGAGGCCGCGCAGATGATGAAGTAAAGGTAGCGTTTGGAGGCGTGTACGCCAAGCTCCGCCCCGTCGGATATCATGGTGGGGCGAAGGTAGAGCGACGTTCCCTCGGTATACGGCACCCAATCGCGCTCAAGGTTTACAAGCGCCTTCATGGCTTCCACGTTGAAGTCCGGATCGATTTCGGGCATACACATGCGGTGCGCGCTTATGTTGAGGCGCACGGCATTGTCGCGCGGGCGGAAAAGCTGCACGTCGCCTTGCGGCGTACGATAAGCCTTAAGGCCCTCAAAAATCTCCTGTGCGTAATGCAGTACCGGCGAAGCGGGGTCCACTTCAAGCTTGCCGTAGGGCTGAATGCGGGCATCGTGCCAGCCTCTGCCCTCGTCGTACTCCATGAGAAACATATGATCGGTAAAGATCTTTCCAAAGCCGAGGCTGCCCTCATCCTGCGGTTTCTGCTTCAAAGTTGCAGCCTTGCGAATGTGAATTTCCATGGCAATCCCCTCCCCTTTCTTAACCGCGCACCACAAGCGCGCCGCGCCTAAGCGCCTCAATGTTCAGCTCCACAAGGTTTGCCTTGGGGCCGGTGAAAATGTGCGTGAGCATTTCACGGATGGTTTCCACCTTCAACACCTTGGTCGCCTCGATGAAGGCGCCAAGCATCACCATATTGGCGACCTTGGGGTTGCCAAGCTCCGCGGCGATGTCGTTGCAGGGCACATAGTAGGCGGTAATGTCGCTGCGCTCGGCCTTGATCTCTATGATGGAGCTATTCACAAACAGCATGCCGCCGGGGACGATGGCTTTTTCAAACTTCACAAGCGATGGCTTGTTCATGGCGATCAGCTCGCTCGCATCGAGCACTACAGGGGAAATGACCGGCTCGCTCGAGAGCACCACGTTACAGTTGGCGGTGCCGCCGCGCATTTCCGGGCCGTAGGAAGGCAGCCACGAAACGTTTACGCCCTCCTTCATGCCCGCTTCCGCAAGGGTTTTGCCCATGGCCATAACGCCCTGCCCGCCAAAGCCGGAAATGATGATGTTATGAAGCATGTTATTTCACCTCCGCCGTAATGTCGCGGTAAACGCCGAGCGGGTAGTAAGGGATCATGTTCTCCTTGAGCCATGTGATGGCGCCAAGCGGCGTTTTGCCCCAATTGGTGGGGCAGGTGGAAAGAAGCTCCACGAACGTGAAGCCCGCACCGTCGAGCTGCATCTGGAACGCCTTTTTGATGGCGCGCTTTGCCTTGTTGATGTTGGGGATGTCGGTCAGCGCGCAGCGCTCGGCATAGGCCGTGCCGTCGATGGTGGAAAGAAGCTCCGACATGCGGATGGGCGCGCCCATAAACTCCTTGTCGCGTCCGTAGGGCGCGGTGGTGGCCTTTTGCCCAACAAGGGTCGTGGGTGCCATTTGCCCGCCGGTCATGCCGTAGATGGCGTTGTTGATGAATATGGTGGTAAACTTTTCGCCGCGCATGGCCGCGTGGACGATTTCCGCCATGCCGATGGAGGCAAGGTCGCCGTCGCCCTGGTAGGTGAACACCGGATGATCCGGCAGCACGCGCTTGATGCCCGTTGCAACGGCAGGCGCGCGCCCGTGGGCGGCCTCCATCATATCGCAGCGGAAATAATCGTAGGCAAACACCGAGCAGCCGACCGGGCTTATGCCAACGGTTTTGTCGGTGATGTTGAGCTCTTCAAGCACCTCAGCCACGAGCTTGTGCGCTACGCCGTGCGTACAGCCCGGGCAGTAGTGCATTTCCTTATCGGTAAGCGCTTTGGACTTTTCGTATACGATCGCCATAGTTTACCTCCCTAACTGCTTGAGCGCGGTCGCCGCAACATCGGCAGGGGTTGGGATAACGCCGCCCGCGGTGCCCAAGAAGCCCACCGGCTTCGCGCCGTTTACCGCAATGCGCACATCGTCCACCATTTGCCCAAGGCTCATTTCCACGGCCACAACGGCCTTTACGCTTTGTTTGCACGCAACCTCGTACAAACGCTTTGTGGGGAACGGCCAAAGCGTGATGGGGCGGAACAGGCCCGCCTTAACGCCTTGTTTCTCTAAAAGTTTCATCGCGGCGCGCGCCACGCGCGAGGGTGTGCCGTAGGATACAAACACCACCTCCGCGTCCTCCACGCCAATCTCCTCAAACCGCACCTCGTTTTCCTCCATGGCGGCGTACTTTTTCGCCATATGAAGGTTGTTTTCGTAGCAAAGGTCGGGGTCGATGAACAGCGAGTTTATAACGTTGTGCTTGCGGTTTGAAACATCGCCGGTGGCTGCCCA
>JAEZGQ010000033.1 GCA_023416895.1 Bacillota bacterium
GGGTGCATGCTGTACGAGCCTTCCACGATGTTGAGCCGTTTTGGAGGTACGGTCTTTTCCTCCCCCAAAGCGCCAACGGAGCAGTCGAACGGGCGAAAAACAACACTTTGCCCGAGGCGGTCGGTGACTTCCGCCTTGAGCCTTTCATAATCCACATTGCCGCCGGGTTCCGTGAGCCTTTCTTTGGTACGCTGGAAGTTTTGCAGAAAAAAGTCGTCCGCATGGAACACGTTGCAGTCGTACACGCCATTCAACAAGCCCGCAAGCGTGGTTTTGCCGGAGCCGCAACGGCCGTCGATCGCCACATCCACGCGCTCTTTCTGCTTCAAAAGCGCATCGATGCGGAAAAACACCTCCAAAAACGGCGCGTACTTCGCATCGAGCACGCGGTAAGCGGGCCGGTACGCTTCGCGGTAGGCTTCGCTGTGGTGCAAGGAACCAAGCCCGTTTTTCCTGTACTCCTCAAGAAACGCTTCAAGCGCCCCGCCCGCAATGGGCAGGTTCGCCGCTTTGCAAAGCGCGTTAAGCTCCGAAAGTTTTTGGAAGTATCCTCCCTCTGTGCCCTGCGGCGCGTTTGCGGTTTGCACAAACATTTCGTTTATGGTGCAAGGCGAAGCGCCCGCCATAAGGGCGGGCGCGAGATTGAGCCTGAAAAACCGCGCGCCGAGCGGCTCTGTAAGAGGCTCGGAAGCGCACATGGGAAGCGTAGCGCATTCGGCTTCAAGCCTTGCAAGGCTCGCTTCCTTATTTTCCACGAAGTGCTCCGCGCCAAACTCGCTTTGAAACGCGAACTTTACCGCGTCCTTCGGGCAAAGAAGCGGATGGAGAGCCGCATGGCTTAAAAACGCGTTTTGGAACGCGCCGCTCATTTGAGGTTTTCGGGGTTTAGCGGCTGAAGCTCGTCGAGCACAAAGCGGCCGTCCTTGCGCACGAGCACACCGTCGAAGTACATTTCGCCGCCGCCGTATTCGGGCGTTTGTATGCACACGAGGTCCCAATGGAGCGAGGAGCGGTTGCCGTTGTCGCAGTCGTCATAAGCGTTGCCGGGCGTGAAGTGGAAGCTGCCGGCGATCTTCTCGTCGAACAGGGTATCCTTCATGGGCTCGGTGATGTACGGGTTCACGCCGATGGCGAACTCGCCCACGGCGCGCGCGCCCTCGTCGCGGTCGAACACTGCGTTGATGCGCACGGTATCGTTTGCGGTCGCTTCCACGATGCGCCCATTTTTAAACACGAGGCGGATGTTTTCGTAGGTGAAGCCCTCGAGCACCGAAGGTGTGTTGTAGCTGATGACGCCGTTGATGCTGCCCATAACTGGTGCCGTGAAGATTTCGCCATCGGGGATGTTTACATCACCGGCGCACTTGATGGCGGGCATGCCCTTGATGGAAAATTCGATGTCGGTGCCCTTTGCGGTAAGGCGCACCTTATCGGTTCTTTCCATGAGCGCTTTGAGCGCGTCCATCGCCCTGTCCATTTTCGAATAATCGAGGTTGCAAACGTTGAAGTAGTAACTTTCAAACGCCTCGGTGCTCATGTTGGCCATTTGCGCCATGCCGGGAGAGGGGTAGCGGAGCACGACCCACTTGGTTTTGGGCACGCGAATCTTCGAGTGTACGGGGTGGCTGTAATGCTTGGCGGTGAGCGCCACCTTTTCGGACGGAACGTCGCTGTTTTCAGCGCTGTTCAGGCCACCGCGCACGCCGATGTAGGCCTGCATGTTGTCCATCAATAGGCCGTCCACCTTGGCGCGAAGGTCGAGCTGCTCCGCGGTTGCACCCATGCCGAGTTCGCGGGCGATCTCGGGCTTGTTGAGCCATACGAAAGGCCTGCCGCCCGCCGCATATACCTCGCGGATGAGGGCTTTTACGAGCATGTCGCAGTCCCCATGGGATTCGATGAGCACGTTTTCGCCTTGTTTGACCTTGCAGGAATAGTTGACGAGGTTTTTGGCGAGTGTTTCAATTCTCGGATCGGTCATCGGTCGGTTTCCCCCTTATTCTTTTTCAAGATTCCTACTGTCTTTTACGATGTAAAGCGGCCTGCCTTTGAGCTCATCGTACATGCGGTTCATGTATGCGCCCTGTACACCCAGCGCCAAAAGCGTTACGCCGTTCAAAAACGCAAGCCCGCAAAGCCCCCAAAGCCATGTTGCCGCACCCACGGTGAGCGCGCATACAAGCACCGCTACAAAGCCCATGAGGGAAAGCGCAACGATGAATGCGCCCAAATAACCCGCCAGTGTGAGCGGCGTATAGGAGAAGCCAAGCATGCCGTCCATGGCGAGCTTGAGCATTTTTTTAAGGCTGTACTTGGTTTTGCCCGCGAAGCGCTCGTGCCGCACATATTCTACGGGTACCGCATTGAAACCCATCCACGCGCTCATACCGCGAAGGAAGCGGTTGTGCTCGCGCATCTTCAAAAACATATCGGCAACCTTGCGGTCAAGAAGCCGAAAATCGCCCGTATCGAGCGGTATGGGGTAGGCGCTCATGGCGGTGAGGAGCCTATAGTACACATGCGCGGTGAATTTTTTGAGGAAGGTTTCCCCCTCGCGCTTTAGGCGCTTGCCGTAGGCGATTTCCGCGCCTTGCTCCCACGCGGCCACCATTTTCGGTATGACCTCGGGCGGGTCCTGCAAGTCGATGTCGATGATGATGAGCGCGTCGCCCTTGGCAGCATCCATACCCGCGGTAACGGCGAGCTGGTGCCCGAAGTTGCGCGAGAAAAACAGCACCTTTACCTTGTCGTCGTTCGCGGCGATTTGCTTGAGCTTTTCGGCGGTCGCGTCGCGGCTGCCGTCGTCCACATAAATGATTTCGTAGTCGTAAGGAAGTTGGCGCATCGTTTCGCTCATGCGTGCGTACGACGTTTCGAGCACCTCCTGCTCGTTGAAGGCGGGAACGATGAGCGACAAAAGCTTTTTCATTTGGATTCCCCTCCGTATATTTAAGGAAAAGTAAGCGGATAGAAAACGAACGAGCGTAAACGTCGGTATTTCTCACGATATTATGTGCCATTCTACCATGAGCAAAGCGGCTACGGTAGAATTCGCGCATGTGCATTTGGCTGCAACGCCAAAACTCGCACGCGCATAAGAATCAGCGGCATCATAACCGCTTACGATTATTATACCATAATTTGGTTTTGGAAACCGTATATTCGCAAAGCCTTGAATAAGCTTGTCTTTCAGAGCACACCTTAAAATGGCCGCTGCCATTCAAAACGCTAATAGGGGGTGCAAAATGCATATCGACAAAGTATACCGCCGCGCCCAAGAATGCTGTTGAAACAAAGGGTAAATGATATATAATAAGCATGGAGAAATTCGTACGTCTTACAAATTCATATAAAGGAGATCTGTGTTATGCCACTCGTTACAACGAAGGAAATGTTCAAAAAGGCCTATGAGGGCGGTTACGCCATCGGCGCGTTCAACGTGAACAACATGGAAATTATCCAGGGTATCACCGAGGCCGCCAAAGAAGAAAACTCCCCCCTTATCCTTCAGGTTTCCTCCGGCGCGCGCAAATACGCCAACCATACCTATCTTGTAAAGCTTGTGGAGGCGGCGCTTATCGAAACCAACCTCCCCATCTGCCTGCACCTTGACCACGGCGATACCTTTGAGCTTTGCAAGAGCTGCATCGACGGCGGCTTCACCTCCGTGATGATCGACGGCAGCCACCACGGCTACGAAGAAAACGTTGCCCTCACCAAAAAGGTTGTGGAATACGCGCATGACCACGGCGTGACCGTGGAAGGTGAGCTTGGCCGCCTTGAAGGCGTTGAGGACGATGTAAAGGTTGCAGTCGGCGAAGGTAGCTACACCGACCCCGATCAGGTGCTTGACTTTGTGACTCGCACGGGCGTTGACTCGCTGGCCATCGCCATCGGCACCAGCCACGGCGCGTATAAGTTTAAGCCCGGCACCAAGCCGCAGCTTCGCTTTGACATTCTCGAAGAAATACAAAAACGCCTGCCCGGCTTCCCCATCGTACTCCACGGCGCAAGCTCCGTCATTCCCGAGTACGTACAGATGATCAATGCAAACGGCGGCAAAATGCCCGACGCCATCGGCATCCCCGAGGATATGCTCCGCAAGGCCGCTTCCATGGCCGTTTGCAAAATCAACATCGACTCGGACCTTCGCCTTGCCATGACGGGCACCATCCGCAAGTATTTCAACGAGAACCCCTCCCACTTCGACCCGCGCCAGTACCTGAAGCCCGCGCGCGATTCCATTCGTGAAATGGTTCGCCACAAGCTCATAAACGTGCTCGGCTCGAACAACAAGGCGTAACATGGAAGAGTTCTCCGACATCATTACCCTCACCGACGCTGAGGAAAACGAGATCGACTACGAGCTTTTGGACGTGATCCCCTTCGAGGGGAGCGAGTATGCCGTACTTCTTCCGCTCGATGACGATTCCGATGAAAAGTCCGTAGTGATCTTGCGGCTCCTTGGCGGCGCGGATGACGACGTGGAGGATACCCTCGAGGGTATTTCTGACGAACGTGTTTTAAACGAGGTGTTCGAACTGTTCAAAGAACGCACCGAGGAAACAGAGTAACCTTCCTTTGTCAAACATAAAAAATCGGGCGGAAAACGGTTTTCCGCCCGATTTTATTTGTGTTTTTAAGCTTGTGCTGTTCGAGATTATTCCTCGTCTTCTTTACCGCTTTTTTCCGCATTTTTCCTTTCGGAATATGCATGGAACGCGCGCTTGCCATCTTCTTCCCACCACGCATCGTAATGCTGCCAGCTCTTCCAGTTCTTCTTCATGCCCTCATCTTCCGCGTCGCATGGTACACGTTTTGTCTTTTTCCCGGACGAAGCGGCTTTTTCAGCGTTTCCGCCAATCGCACCAAACAGGATGCGCACCAGCGCATAGATCCCGATTGCCTGCCAATAGCTGATTTCAGGGAGGTTGAACAGCTGCGGCATCAACCAGTTCCAAAGCAGTTGAATGATGCTCCCCAGAAGAAGGCCCAGCGCGGCCACTCCGAGCAGTCCCAGAATCGTACCGCCCACAATTTTAAGCCATTTGGGGATTTGGTTCCATTTTTCCTTAATTGCTTGCATACCGAATCTCTCCTTTATTTAATCGTTCAAATCCTTGAGCATTTCCCTAAGATTTTTCATTGCGCGGCATTTGCGGGAAAGCAATGTTCCCATGGGCTCCCGCCATTCTTCCGAAAGCTGTTGAAACGTCTTTTTGTCCAGTTCCGTGGCAAGAAACACCGCTCTCTGTTTGGGTTCCAGACGATCGATGGCTTCTGCCAAGCGGCGCATACGCTCTTTTCGTTCCGCTGCGCCAGCCACATCCGCCGATGCATCCACAAAGTAGTCCATGGAAAACGGCGAATCATCATCGGACGAAAGCTCCTGCAAAGATACCGTTTTTTCGCCTGCCCGTTGGTAATCCACGATCTTATTGCGCACAGAACGGTAAACATACGCAGCAAGATTTTCGACCCCACCCGCGTTATCCGCGCGGGCCAGCACGCTCAGCATGACTTCCGCCACAATATCCTCGGCGTCCATGCGGCTGATTTTTTGAACTTTCCCGCGTACGTAGTTTTGAAGTCGCTCCCTTTCGGAAACGAAAAACTCAATCCATCCGTTTTTCAAACTCTTCTCCATCGGCATACCGCACAACCCTTTCGCTTTTATGACGGCGAACGGCGCGTTTTATTGCATACATCGTGCAATTTTTTTAGAAATTCCCCTGATCTTTTTTCCTGCAAGGATATGCTTTTTGCTCCACGGCTTTTCTAGATTATATCACGCAAAAAGCATGGAGCGGGCAAACGCCCGCTCCATGCCGTATTTTCATCCTGTGCTTTTAAAACGCCGATACCTTTTCTTTTTCGATTACTCTCTTTCCCGCACACCGGCAGCCGCCGAAGAGGGTGCGGGGTAGTACATGCGTGGTTTTGGCTCACAAAGTTCAGCTTTACGCCGCCGCAAAAGCACCACCGAAGCGATTAGGCAAATCCCCTCGGAAACCGAGGAGGAAAGCCACAGTCCCTTCGTTGCCCCAAGCGCCGCAAGCGCATACAAAACCGGCGCAAGAAGCAAGCCGCGCCCGAGCGAGATCGCCGTAGAGTACCCAGGCGCCTCGGAGGCCGCGAGGAAACCCGAGGTCACAATATTTACGCTCATCAGCGGAAACGCGAACGCAAACAACCGCATGGCGTCAACGGTAGGGGGCAGCGCCTCCGAACCGTTTTCCAAAAGAAGCGGCGCGATGCTTGGCGCAAAAGCAAAGCACACACCTAGCACGCCAATGCCCACAAAAAGCGCCGAGCGGAGTCCGTAGCCGTACAGCGAAAACATGCGCTTATAATCGCGCGCACCGCGGCTGCGGCTCACAAGCGGCTGGCTTCCTTGCGAAACGCCCGCAAGAAGCATTACGACAAGGGTGTTCACATAGCTTATTACAGCGTAGCTCACAACGCCTTGCTCACCCACTGCCATCAAAAGCACGCGGTTGTACAAAAACGCGGTAAGTGCAAGCGCCACTTCGTTTGAAAAATCCGAAAAGCCAAGCGGCAGCACGCGCCTAAAAAGGCCGTCTAGCGGCTTTTCAAACGAAAGCGTAAGCTTTGCGCGCTTGCTCAAAAAGTGCGTTAGGAACACAAGAATGCTCGCCACCTGCCCAAGCCCGGCGGAAAGTGCCGCACCAAACATACCAAGCCCCATATGCACAACAAAAAGCCACCCAAGCCCCGCCGTGACCACACCGCAGGTCAAAACGCCCGCAAACGCCATGTTCGGCCTGCCGTCGGCGCTCGCCATGACCTCGAGGTTGTAGGAAACCATGTACGCCGCCGCAAAAAAGCCCGTGGTGCGGATGTACTCGGTGGCATATTCGAGCGTAAGCTCCGTGCCCCCCAAAAAGCGCGCCACCTCCTGCGGGAAAAGCGTTGTGACGAGCATGAACACAAGCGCCGTACCTATAACCGCAAGTAAGTCCTCCGTAAAAGTTCTGTTGGCAAGGCGCGCATTGCCCCTGCCCTTGTAAATGCCGATCACGGTAGCTGCACCCACGCTCAAAAGCACCGAAACGGCAAACATCATGTTGACGAGCGGCATCGATAGGTTGAGCGCCGCCAGCGCCGCCTCGCCTTCGCCTCGCGCCACGATGATACCGCTGGTCATCGTGTATACGGAGAACGAAAGCATGGCGCCGGTGGTGGGCAGCACATACCTGAAAAATTCTTTTTCGCCGCGTTTTACGCTGTTCATAATAACCTCCTGTTTACATTCAGCCTAAACCCTGGTATGATACCAATGTCAAGCGAATTTCTGAAAATTCCCTAAAAACGGGCGTTTTTCACAACACCTACCCTTTTTCGGCACGTTTTTGTTGTTTTTTTTACGGAGGTTTACCGTGCGGCATTATTATAAAATCAGTGAGATCGCACAGCTTTACAGCATCGGGCCTGATTCGTTGCGTTATTACGAGGAGGCGGGGCTTCTTTCCCCCAAGCGCGACGAGAACGGCTACCGCATGTACAGCATTGACGACATTTGGAAGCTCAACGTAATCCGCGACATGTTAAAGCTGGACTTTTCGACCACCCGCATCAAAGAATACCTTGCTGCGCGCACCGTGGAGGCCACGCTTTCGCTGCTTTTGGAGGAGCGTGCGGTAATCGACGAGCGCATTTCCGAGCTTGAGCGCATCAAGAGCAAGCTTACCGAGCGCGAGGCGAGCATTTTGAACGCGCTGCGCCGCCCCGTGGGTGAAATTTATGTGCGCAGGCTCCCCACGCGCGCCTGCGTGCGACTTGAAGGCGAAACGCTCAACGACGCGGAGGTCGATTTTGCCATCAAAAAGCTTCACAAGCAGTATGAGGATGAGCTTTTCCTCATCCGCGGCGGCACGGTAGGTGCTATCATCGACGACGCGGCGCTCAAAAGCGGCGCATTCAACCGCTTCAGCCGCGTGTTCATCATCACCCCGCACGCGGAAAAGGCGAACTTCATCCTGCCCGCTGGGGATTACATCACCGCCGCGTACAGCGGCCCCTACAAAAATAGGATCACGCTTTTGCCGCTCATGGAGGAATATGCCGCCGAAAACGGCCTGAAGATCAACGGCAGCGCCATTGAGCTATACCTTATCGACATTCACGAAAGCGCCGACGAGGGCGAAAACCTCACGGAGTTGCAGCTTCCCGTTACGCGCAAATAGCGTGAAAGTGCCCCGACCCCTGAAAAAGTGTTTTTTTACACATGCAAAAGGGCGAAGCCATTTGGCTTCGCCCTTCCTGTAATTCTTGGTTTGTTTAGCCTTGAACGCTTTCCTCCGCCGCTTCCTGCGGAATTTCAGGATGCGGGGATTCTTCAAGCGCCGCGGTTTCCGTTTTGGCGTTGAGGTGCTTCGCGTCAGAAGCCACCCATACGGTGATGGTGATTACGATGATGCCCGCGCCGATCAGCGCCCAAAAACCCGGTGCTTCGCCCGTAAAGAGGTATACCCACACGGGGTTGAGCAAAAGCTCCGCCGAGCCGATCAGCGAGCACGCGAGCGGCGAGCAGGAGTTCATGGCGGCGCTGTAAAGGATGTTTGGGATACCGAGCTGGAAAAAGCCCATCAACACCACGACCAGCGCAATGGTTGGGGTGACCTCAACCTTTTGTGCAAAGCCCAGCGGAATGCCGATGGCAGCTAGAAAAACGGTACCGATGAGCATGCCGGAAACGCGGGCGGTTTCATCCTTCGCTTCGCCGAGGAACATGTACACCGAGGCAAACACCACGCCGCTGAAAATGGCGATGATGTTGCCGAGCATGTTGCCCGGGGTAATGCTGTCGAGGAAAAACAGCACGATGCCGCCCATCACAAGCACCACCACAAGATAATCCTTGCGGCGGAAGCGCTTTTTTAAAAAGATGGTGGACAGAAGCATGATGAACACCGGCGAGGTGTACTGCAAAACGATGGCGTTCGCTGCGGTGGTGAGCTTGTTTGCCGCAAGAAAGCAGATGGACGCAAGCGCGGACGCCACGCCCACCAAAAGAGAGCGGCGGTCAAAGCGCACGCGCTTTTTGGAAAGAAGCAGAAACGCGCCGTAGGAGATTGCGCAGAAAATGCTGCGCCACCCGCCCAAAACCAGCGGGTTCCACGGAACGAGTTTGATAAAAATACCGCCCGTGCTCCACATGGCAGCACAGACAAGCATGAGAAGCGCGCCCTTTGCCTGCGGGTTTTTCTGCATATGTACCTTTTCCTAAATTGTAAAAGGGGTTTTTAAGGCGCATCGCGCCCGACAAGGTAACATGATAAGGCTTTTTCTTGAAAAGCGCAAGAAGGAAAAGATGGCTCTTGCTATCCGCATGGTGCCGCAAAGCACTCTCTTTACAAACCCAATACGGGCCGCCGCGAATGATCGCGGCGGCCCGTTTGCGTGTCAAACCGGTGTTTAGTTTTTGAGCGTGCTCCTGTCGGTATAATGCGTATGGAGGAGCTCGTGCGCCTTGTGGCTGTTGGGCTTGCCGAGGAAGTCCGCATACAGCTTTTGAATAGAGGGGTTCAGGTGCGACTTGCGGATCACCTTCGCTTCGTCCTCACCGTAAATGGCGGAGGCGCGCTTGGCCTTCACATCCACAAAGTAACGCTCGCGTGCGTCCACAATGGGCTGACCACCGCCGGTGATGCAACCGCCCGGGCATCCCATCACCTCGATGAAGTGGTAGCTGCGCTCGCCCGTGCGGATCGCGTCGAGAAGCTTAGCGGCGTTGCCCGTACCGTGCACGATGGCTACGCGAACCGTCATGTCGCCGATCTTCACTTCGGCCTCCTTGATGCCCTCAAAGCCGCGCACGTCGCTATACTCAATGCGCTTAAGGTCCTCGCCCGCCACCACGTCGGCCACGGTGCGAAGCGCCGCTTCCATAACGCCGCCGGTGACACCGAAAATGACCGCCGCGCCGGTGGACTCGCCAAGGAGATCGTCAAAATCCTCATCGGGCAGGTTTTTAAAGTCGATAGAGGCCTGCTTGATCATGCGCGCAAGCTCGCGGGTGGTCAAGGAAGCATCCACATCGCGGTAGCCGTCGCGCCCCATGCCCTCACGCTTGATCTCAAACTTTTTCGCGGTGCAGGGCATAACGGATACGACGAACATCTTCTTCGGGTCAAGCCCTTCCTTTTGCGCATAGAACGTTTTGGTGATGGCGCCCTGCATTTGGTTGGGGCTCTTGCAGGTGGAAAGGTTGGGCAAAAAGTCGGGGTAAAAATGCTCGCAGAACTTCACCCAGCCGGGGCTGCAGGAGGTGATCATGGGCAGCACGCCACCGTTTTGCACGCGGCTAAGAAGTTCCGTGCCCTCCTCCATAATCGTAAGGTCGGCCGCGAAGTTTACGTCGAACACCTTGTTTGCACCCAAACGGCGCATGGCGGCAACCATTTTTCCGGTGCAGCGGGTGCCAATGGGCATCCCGAACTCCTCGCCAATGGCTACGCGCACGGCGGGCGCGGGCTGGAACACCACAAAGGTTTCGGGGTCGGCAAGCGCCGCCCAAACTTCTTTGGTCGCATCCTTCTCGGTAAGAGCACCGGTGGGGCAAGCAGCGATGCACTGGCCGCAGTTGATGCACGCCACGTCGTTGAGGCTGCGCTCAAAGGACGAGCCGATCTGCGTTTTAAAGCCGCGGTTTTGCATGCCGATGGCATACACCTGCTGCATGTTGTCGCAAGCTGCTACACAGCGGCGGCAGAGGATGCACTTGTTGTTATCGCGTACGATGCAGGGCGAGGCATCGTCGATGGTGCGCACAATACGCGCGCCCTCAAACTCGATGTCGGTCACGCCGAGCTCGTCGGAAAGCTTTTGAAGCTCACAGTTTTGGTTGCGTTTGCAGGTAAGGCAGGAGCGGTCGTGGTCGGAAAGGATCAGCTCAAGCACCGCGCGCCTTGCGTTCAACACGGCGGCGGAGTTTGTAATGACCTCCATCCCTTCGGATACGGGCATCACGCAGGAGGCATACAGCCTATGGGTTTTGCCGTCCTCCACAAGGCACATACGGCAGGCGCCGATGTTGCTGATGTCTTTGAGATTGCAAAGGGTGGGGATTTTGATTCCTTCCAGAAGGGCCACCTCAAGCACCGTTGCCGTTTCCTTTGCCTGAACTGTCCTTCCGTCGATTTTGAGCGTTACCATGTTACTGCCCTTTCTTTTTGTGTATTTCCGGCGCGGCCGGAGCGTACCCGGTTTTTATGAACTTCAAAACGCGGCTTCACCGTGTTTTGACATACACAGCGCAGGAAATGCAGGAAACACACATGATTCCCGCATCAAATCCTGCACTCTTTGTTAATTATAAATCAAAGTTCAGCCATATGCAATGCGATATGCCATTGCTCTTTCATCATATATTCTTTTGCGCTATAAACCGCACAAATACCGATGAAACCGCAAGGATATGCTGCTATAATATGGTATCATGTCCACAAACGGCCATGGTATGTCGTTTTAAAGCTACGGCGGAACAACGGCAAAACGGAGGCGCGTTATGACAAACGAGCGAATTCGTGCGCTTTGCCTTTTGAAGCGCGGCGCTTACGAGGATTTTCCCTTTGGCCCTACCCCCGCGTGCTTTCGCGTGCGCGGCAGGATTTTTTGCGAGCTTTACGAAAACGCGAACAACCGCCGCGTAACCCTCCTTTGCGACGCGGCATATGCACACGCGCTAAGGCTTAGCCACCCGGGTGTGATCGTTGCGGGCTACCATTGCCCCGCGCGGCTCAAGCCCTACAAAAACACCATCTATCTTGACCGGTTTGGCGATGACGCAGCGCTTGAAAGCATGATTTCACATGCGTACGAGCGCGCGGTACAAAAGCTTAAGCGCCATGAGCGGGAAGCGCTTTTGGCGGAGGATGTTCCTTTATGAAGCTCGAACGCCAGCTTGGCATTTTGACGGTGCTTTTAAAAAACACGCAGGCGACCGCGCCGCAGCTTGCGGAGCGCTTTGAGGTGAGCCGCCGCACCATCAACCGAGACATCGAATCCCTTTGCATGGCGGGCATACCCATCGTTTCGCGTCAAGGCGGAGGAGGCGGTTTTTCCATTGCACAAGGCTACCATCTTGATGGCAGCGTGCTCACGGCGGATGAGCTTTCCTCCATCCTCGCGGCGCTCAAGGGCATCGGCTCGGTTACGGAAAACACGAGTGTCGCGCGCGCTTTCGACAAGCTTTCCCCAAAGGACGGCGCGCTCGTGCCGGAAGAAAGCCTTCTTATCCACCTCGCCTCGCATTACAAGGACAGCCTTACAGAAAAGATCGCGCGCCTTCGCCAAGCCATTCGCGCGCGTAAAATCGTTTCGTTTGATTATTACTCCGAGCGCGGCAAGGAAACGCGGCGCATCGAGCCGTACCGCGTGGCGTTTCAGTGGACGAGCTGGTATGTGTTCGGCTACTGTTTGGAGCGCGGGGACTTTCGCATGTTCAAGCTCGCACGGCTTTGGGAGCTTTGTTCTTGTGACGAAAGCTTTGCGCCCCGCTCCATTCCCAAGGAAGCGCTCGATTTTAACGCACGTTTTCCCGATCAAACACGTTTTTGTGCGCTGTTCCACCCCTCCGTGCGCCACCTGCTAATAGAAGCCTACGGGCCAAATTGCTACAAGGAAACCCCCGAGGGAATGCTATTGTTTGAAAATGGCTACACGCAAAAAGCCTACACGTTTTCCTGGCTTTTGGGCTTTGGCGACAAGGTGCGTGTACTCTCCCCTCAAAGCCTTGCAGACGAGCTTTTACAGACTGCAAAAAACATCGCCGCGCTTTATGAGTGAACCTATGAGTTTGTTGCCTACCATCAAAAAATCTCCCGTATGAGCAAGCGATTCCTGCAACCCCCAAAAAAATGACACAAAGCATTTTCTCATAAAGCGAACATGACAGTTTGTTGTCGTGTTCGCATGGTACAATGAAGAAAAACTAGGGGGTAGGAACGATGAAGCACGAGATCGGCGCGCAAAAACCTGAACATTTCAAAGAGGAGTGGCCGGGGCAGTACGAGTTTTTCTCTCATTTTGAGTATACGGCGGGTGTGCCGCAGGCGCTTTGCCTCATCACCACCAAAAAGGAAAACGGCAAGGCGAACGCCTGCTTCCACGCGTGGCAATGCTTCGCGGGCGACTGCGCGGCCTACCATGCCGTCGTGGCGGGGCTTTCCCTAAACGGCCATACCTACCAAAACATGCTTCGTGAAAAGGAATTCTGCATCAATTTTTTAAGCGCCGCGCACTACGATGCGTGCATCAAAACCATTGAGGAAAACGGCGCAGAAAGCGACGAGCTTTTGTCTGCGGGGCTGACCGCCGAAGAAGCGAAAGCCGTGAGCGCGCCACGCGTAAAGGAAGCATTTTTAACGCTCGAGTGCGCGTTTGAAAGCGCGCAGGACATTTCCGGCAAGGGTATGATTGCGCTCGTCGTCGGGCGCGTGCTGCATGCATCTTCGGAGGATGGGTTTCATGCGCTGGACAAAATCTGCTCGCCCGAAGGCTTCATGTTCAATGTTCACACGCCGAAAAACCCGGCTACGGGCGAAGGTTCGATCACCGCGGTCGCGGCGCTCAAGGCCGAAAAATACGTTTGAAAGAAAAGAGATGTGCGCGATGGAGCTTCTTCTCACCTATGAGGACTTTTTAAGGTATGTCAACCAAACGGGGCTTCTCGCCTTTTATGGCAAAATGCCCGCCGGCATCCCCACGCTCCAAGCGCTTACCTTGGAAAAAAACTGGCACACCGGCGACGTAGAAACCGACCCATGGCAATGGAAGGACCGTGCCGCGCAGGAGCACACGCTGGCCTTTGGGTGCGTTTTGAACGGCTACAAGGGCTTTTTGTCCAAAGACCTGTATCCGTTGTTTTACGACGCCTTTTGCGAGAAAGAAACGCTTGAGGAGCGCTATTACGAGGGGCATGTGTCAAAAACAGAAATGGACGTGTTTCGTTTGTTTGAAAGCGGCGCGGTGCTGAGCACTGCCGATGTAAGAAGCGCGCTGCACGTTACAAAAAAGCAAGGTGCAGCTGCGCTGGATACGGCGCTCAAGTCGCTGCAGCGGCAGTTTTTACTTTCCGTTTGCGGCAACAAGCGAAAGCTGAGCTTCGATGGCCTCGCATACGGCTGGCCTGCCAACGCCTACTGCCTTACGGAGCTTTGGGCGGGCGACTGGCTGAGCGAGCCGCGCATATCGCGGCAGGAGGCGCGTGAAGTGATCCTCGCGCATTGCGCCGAAAAAGGCATTGGAGAAAGCACCGAGGCGCTGAAAAAGGCGCTGTTTAAGAAGGGGTAAAAATGCCCAACGGCATATGTGTCAAAACCTCAACTTAATACTGCTTTGCACACAAAAAAGGCCGCTCCGTTTGGAGCGGCCCTTTTGAGCGCCTTGTTTAACGTTATAAGATGTTCTCTGCCGGTGTGCTTTGTGCTTACTGGAGCAGCTGGAGCACGCCCTGCGGAGCGGCGTTGGCCTGCGCCAACATGGCGGTGGAAGCCTGCACGAGGATGTTGTTCTTCGTGTAAGAGGTCATTTCCTTGGCCATGTCGAGGTCGCGGATACGGCTTTCGGCAGCCTGCAGGTTCTCGGCCGAGGTGTCGAGGTTGTTGATCTTGTGCTGCAAGCGGTTCTGGTAAGCACCGAGCTTCGCGCGCTGGGTGGAAACGGTGTTGATGGCCGAGTTCACGGTGCTGATGGCCGAGCTGGCACTGTCGCGGGTGCTGATGTCGGAGCTGGTCAGCTCAAGCGCGCCTGAAGCCATGTCGCCGATGCTGATGGTCAAAAATTCGCCCTCATCAGCGCCGGTCTGGATGGTGGCGCCGGCGCCGTCCGCCGTAAACTGGAGTTGGTAACCGTTAAAACCAGCCTCGGAGAAAGACCCGCCGGTCTTCAATGTGATTTTGCCAAAACCGTAGCTTGAAAAATCAAGCGTAAGATCTTCGCCAGCGGCAACAGCAGCGGAGGCATAGGTGGTGGTACCGCCCGCGGCAGTAACACCGGTGCCGGCAGCTGCGATCGTGGCCGTATGGGCAGTCGTGTTTAAAGTGACGGTGTAAGTCGTTAAGCCGCTGGTGGATTTGTCGGAGAAGCCGCTGATATCGATTGCGGTGACGCCTTCGCTGCCCGCAACAATATCAGAGCTGGCATCGATAGTAGCAATCTTTGCGCCGAGAGAACCATCCAGAATCTTCTTGCCGTTGAACTTGGTCTGATCGGCGATGTCGTCGATTTCCTCGACGAGCGCCTGGAACTCCTCGTTCAATGCCGCGCGGTCAACGGTTTCATCGTTGGTGTCGGAAGCGGCCTGCACAGCGAGCTCACGCATACGCTGGAGGATGGAGTGGGTTTCGGTGAGCGCGCCTTCAGCGGTCTGCACGAGGGAAATAGCATCCTGGCTGTTTTTGGAGGCCATGTTGAGGCCCTTGATCTGCGCACGCATTTTTTCGGAAATCGCAAGACCGGCGGCGTCATCGCCAGCGCGGTTGATGCGGTAACCCGAAGAGAGCTTTTCAGTGGAGCTTGCCACGGAGGCATTGTTGATGGAATACTGCCTGTGGGTGTTGTTGGCCATTGCGTTGTTAGCAATACGCATAGAGAAATTCCTCCTTGATAATAATTCGGCATCCTTGCCTTATTTTTGTTGACTGTGAAACCGCCCAACATTCCCGGGCGCTTTCGGGAACCGAAGCGGTTCTTGACGTCTGCTATTAATATCGGGATATTTTTCGGGTACTTTAGCGTGAATTTTATGAATTTTGTAAAATGTTCCCATTTCTTCGCAGGACAAGCATACACCACGCAACGTTATATGTAAGGGCTGATACGGATTCCTCGCGAACAAACGTAGAACCGTTCGCACCCGTTTTGTAGAGGACTATACCTTTTCGGCGGTTCCTTTGCCCCAAAAAGCCCCCGCTTGTTACCGCCTTCCCGTTTTTTTCGCCAAAAACTAACAAAAAGAGAAATATTTGCCACAAGGGTATTAAGTGCGGGACGGGGATCTTCGATAATTAATAGTGTATCGCTATTACATAAAGGAGTTTTGATATGTCGTCAATAAAAACCCGCCCCACAGCACCTGCAGGCAAAAAGCAGGGCGCTTCCGCCGCACCGAACGTGAAGCGCATTTTGCTGATCGTTATACCGGTTGTGGTGCTTGCCGCGGCCGTGGTCGTATTCCTTTTAACGAGACCGGATAAGGCGGGCACAGACACTCCACAGGCTACGGACGACCGTCCCACCGTTGTGTCCAGCGACAACGCGCAATCGGTAATGGATTCCATTGATAAGCCTGTGGAAGACGGCTCTTATCAGGTGACCATGAACCTCACTTGGGTTTTTGACGGAGAGTCTTCCGACGCCTACGTGGAAAATTCCAGAAACAATACCCGCACTGTGTACTTCGATGTTTTCCGTGCCGATACAAACGAGCTCGTGTATTCCTCGCCGTATATTCCCGTGGGCGAAAAGCTCAGCGGCTTTGCGCTGGATACGCAGCTTGAGCCGGGAAGCTACAATGGTCTTGTGACCTATCATTTGGTTGACGATGACCACAACGAAGTCAGCAGTCTATCCGTCACGGTGAAGCTGGATGTCAAATAGCGCACCATGTATGTGATGGAGAAATTGTCGAGGGGAAGAGGAGAAAAGTCAAAAACCGGAGAGGAGGCAAAAAAAGGAATTTTTCGTTACCGATGTGCTGTGCGCCGTGTTACGTAAAGGACTATGTGCAGGCGCACGGGGAGCATGAACAGGCTCACACAAAAAATATTCAAGGAGGAAACAAAAAAATGTTTAACCAAACAAGGAAACTGATCGCGGCGGTCATGGCGCTTATCTTGCTTGCGCTGCCGTTGCAAACGGCTCTCGCTGATCCCATTCAAAATGAAATCATAATCGGCAATGCGGGCGTCGATTACATCGATCCTACGAAAGTTATCAGCTTCACGCTTCCCACCGACGCTTCGCTTGGCTTCACGCTGGATCCGCAAAACCTTGCCGCAACGCAGGGCGTTGGCGCGTGGGATCCCAGCAAAGGCGGCTCCATCATTCCCGCAGCCGTCAATATCGTTGCCAATATGAGTGCCGTGCCCCTCAAGGTCACTGTACACTTTACGCTGAGCGACAATTCAACCGATAACAAGGTTGTTCTGGTCGGCGATGAAAACGCCGTAAACACCGGCACGGCCAAGAACATGTACCTCTCCTTCGTACCCGCCAAAGGAAAAACCTCCATCGCGATGTCATCGATTGCCGCACTTGAAAATCCCACGTATGTGCAAGGTGAAAGCGGGGACAAAGTCTTCGCTACTCCGACGGATTTAGATTTAATTGCTGAAAGTGCGGCTGCTGCTCAATTCGGCGAGTTCGTTGCGACGGGTACCAATCTTTACTATCAGGTTCAGGTGCCCGCGCATGCCGCGGTACCGGCAACGGTGCAAACCACTGTGTCGGCATATGCGGCCGGCTTGGGGGCTACTGACTCTGCCGCTGTACTTACGGATATGACTGCCGGTACAGATTTGGCCTTCGCACTGGAGCAGGCGGACTATTACGTACTTAGGACAGCCGGCGGTTACGAGCTTGTATATGACGACGATGCCAGAAACGACAATTACGACACTGGCTCGTTCATGCTCGGCGGCATTATCAACAAAAACGCAGACTGGTCCGGCTATGACGACGAGACCAAAATCAGCGTTACGGCCACGTATTCCTTTGAGGTCATGACCTCGACTGACTATGATGCTGTGGAGCCTATAGATGGCACCTACAATTCCATTTCCCTCGCGACCGTTTCCGGCGTTGAGATAACGGATGGCGACGTTTCCGTACTCCCGGGCGGCAGCCACACCTTTTCGGCTTCGGTGGACGGCACAAACAACCCCAGCCAGGCAGTCACTTGGACCATTGAGGGCAGTGTTGCTGAAGGCACCGTGATTAACTCTACGACCGGCGCCTTGACTGTGGATGAGAATGAAACGGCTGTGTCCTTCACGGTAAAGGCGACATCTGTAGCGAATAGCGCCGTGTCCGACACCGTAACTGTAACGATGGGCGAGCCCCCCGCGACCGTAACGAGCGTGGCGGTAACCCCCGACACGGCGAGCGTAGCCAAGGGCGGCACACAGCAGTTCTCGGCTGTGGTGACCGGCACCAATGACCCCGCGCAGACTGTTACGTGGAGCGTTAGCGGCGGCTTAAGCACAATCACCGAAGACGGCCTTTTGACCGTTGCGGCGGGCGAAACTGCTTCGGCACTGACGGTCACGGCAACCTCGACGCTGGACAACTCCAAGTCCGGCACGGCGACCGTTACGGTAACCACGCCCGTAACACCCGGCTTTACGGATGTGGGCGGTACGGCGACCGTATCCAAGACCTACACCTATTCAAAGACGACCAACGCAGGTGAGGATTTGACGATCGGCTTTAACTTTGCAGGCAATACCATCACCAGCTTTGCACTAACCTCCGGCACCGGCACCGCTCCGGTGGCAGGCGTGGGCTACGAAACTACCGGCAGCGCCATCGTCTTGAAAGCGTCCTACATAAGCGGCCTCAGCACGTCGAACAGCAAGGTCTACACGATCGAGGTAAACGGTGTCAGTTACACACTGAACCTCAAAGTGAATTCCTAATCCATCGCTAACATCTAAGCGACCACGGCACCCGGCGGCAAACATTTGCCGCCGGGTGCCTTTTTTGTGTGCATTCGGGCGGTTTACCATACCCACCTCAGAAACATGAAGCAAAACATCGCCGCCCTTACAAACAAAGCGGGTGACTGTTTGCCGACCCTCCCCTCGCGCTCTCCCCTCTCAAATTGGGTATTGAATTGCATCATATGGTGGTATACAATAGAATTATTACATAATATTGTATAAACTGCTGTTAATCAGCATCTTTTTTGTGAGAAATTTGGCAAACGGTTCAATATTTATGCAGTGACCGCGGTTCGGTCGAAACTTGAGATCAACGGGTGGGCTAATTTGGCAGATTTTTTGAAGAATACCTTTAAAAAGATCGCGGAGCGTTTCAAAAGCCTCACGAAGGGCCAAAAAACGCGGCTCATCGTGTTGGTGGCGCTGGTCGCTGCCATCGTCGTGGCGGCGTCCGTGCTTTTAAACCAGAAATCCTACGATGTGCTCTACAGCGGTATGGACACCGCGGACGCGGGCGAGGTGCTTTCCATGCTCACGGAAATGGGCGTGGACGCGAAGACCCAAGGCTCCGACACCATTTTGGTGGAAAGCTCCAGGGCCGACAGCATACGTATGCAGTTGGCTGCTGACGGCTACCCAAAAAGCGGTTACAATTTTGATATTTTTAAACAGGCAAGCGGTCTTGGTGCAACCGACATGGAAAAGCGGGTCTACTACCAGTTTCAGCTCCAGTCGAACATCCGTGACGCCATTTTGACCATCGCCAAGGTGAAGGACGCGGTCGTCACCCTCTCGATTCCTGAAGACAACACCTTTGTTTTGAACACCGATGAAACACCCACCACGGCAGGTGTCATCCTCACGCTTAAAGAGGATGAAACGCTCACAAACGCCGAGGCGCGTTCCATTGCCGAAATCATCGCCAAGAGCGTAAGCGGGCTTGCGCTTGAAAACGTACGCATCATCGACTCGGACATGAACCTTTACGACCTTAACAAAAATGACGATGACTTTGCAAACGTCGGCGACCAGCTTGCCTTACAAAAGGCCGTACAGCTAAGCCTGAAGGAGCAGGTCGTAAACCTGCTATCCCCCATCTTCGGCGACAAGGGCATTCTTGCCGAAGTAAACGTGACGCTCAACTTCGACAACGAAACCTCGGAATCCGTGGTGTTTCAGCCGCCCGTTGAGGGCAGCGAGGAAGGCCTGGCGGTGAGCATGCAAGAGCTTGCGGAAACCGTAAAGGGCGAAGCCGCCGCGGGTGAAGTGGCCGGCACCGAGTCAAACGGCGCAGGAACCACCACCTACCCAAGCGTGGATGCGGATGAGGATTCCGTTTATTCCAAGGTCACCAGGGAGGCCAATTACGAGCTGAACGAAACGAAAACCCAAATCGAAAAGGCCAAGGGGCGCATCAGCGGCCTTTCGGTTTCGGTGATCCTCGACAGCTCGACCATAGAGGAGGATTATACCGAAAACGTGAGAAACCTCGTTGCGACAGCCATCGGCGTTGATATCGAGCGCATTACGGTGGACAGGCTCCCGTTTTTGCAGCTTGACTCCTCAAGTAGCGACGTTTCCGCCGCGCTTGACGCACAGAGGCAGCTTTTGGAGGCCGCCAATCAGGCGCAGCTTCTA
This sequence comes from Bacillota bacterium, assembly GCA_023416895.1. Classification (GTDB taxonomy): domain Bacteria; phylum Bacillota; class Clostridia; order Christensenellales; family CAG-138; genus UBA7707. The sequence continues at coordinate 20,325 of JAEZGQ010000033.1, forward strand.
AAGAGCCTCATCACGGCAGGCACGGTGATCATCGTATTTTTGCTGCTGCTTGCAGCCATCCGCACGCTCACAAAGCCCGCGCGTAGCGTGAAGGAGATTGAAGCTCCCGAGTATGCAGGAGAGTATGTGGATGAACCGGTATATTATGATGAAAGCGACGAAGACCTAGGCGAGACGGAGGAACTTACCGGCGCAACGGTGGATTACGCGATTGGCGAGGAAAACGAGCTGCCGCCCGTCGCAGGAAAGCGCAAGGGGCGGCTTTCAAAGAAGGCTGCTGCCGAGCAGGCTGCGCTTGAACAGGCCGCGCTTGAACAGGCTGCACTCGAAGCCGCACAAGTTGCACAGGCCGCAGAGGAAGAACTCATCATTCCCGAAATCGAGATCAAAAAGGACACAAACCTCAAACAGCTAGAAAACTTCATCGACAAGAACCCGGAGTCGGTTGCGCTTCTGCTTCGCAGCTGGCTATCGGATGAAAGGTGACGGGCATGGCCGGAAACGATACGCTTAGCAACAAAGAAAAAGCGGCGATTCTCATGATCACGCTCGGCAAAGAACACGCGGCCACGCTTTACAAAAGCCTGACCGAGGATGAAGTTGAGCAGCTTACCTTAAGCATTACGAGCATGCGCCGTATTTCAGCCGAGGTAAAGGAATCCGTTGTTGCGGAATTCCTCGAGGTTTGCATGGCGCAAAAGTTCATTTCCGAGGGCGGTATTGACTACGCCAAGGACATTTTGGA
>JAEZGQ010000042.1 GCA_023416895.1 Bacillota bacterium
TTCTTGGACAGCATACAAACGGCAAACCTGCCCGCTGTTGGCGAGTACATCACCGCCAACGAGGTGAATTTGTGCATCGCCATCCAAACCTATCAGGAGGCCATCCACAGCCAAAGCTACAGCTATATGCTCGATACCATCTGCGAGCCGCAGCAGCGTGACGAGGTGCTTTACCAGTGGAAAAACGACGAGCACCTGCTTAGGCGCAACACCTTCATCGGCGACGCGTACAACCATTTTTACCACGAGCGCACGCCGGAAAACCTCATGCGCACCATCGTGGCAAACTACATCCTCGAAGGGGTTTATTTTTACAGCGGCTTTATGTTTTTCTACAACCTCGGGCGCAACAACCTTATGCCCGGCTCGGTGCAGGTGATCCGCTACATCAACCGCGACGAGAACACGCACCTTTGGCTTTTCCGCAGCATCCTTCTTGAGCTCAAGCAGGAAAACCCCGAGCTTTTCACGCCCGAAAAGGTGGAGCTTTACCGCGCCATGATCCGCGAGGGCTGCGAGCAGGAGATCGCATGGGGGCATTACGTCATCGGCGACGAGGTGGCCGGGCTAACAAAAGCAATGATTACGGACTATGTGCAATATTTAGGCAACCTTCGTTGCACGAACCTCGGCTTTGAAAAGCTTTACGAGGGGCACGATGCGGAGCCGGAAAACCTCACATGGGTGAGCCAGTACAGCAACGCAAACACCATCAAGACCGATTTTTTCGAGGCGCGAAGCACCGCCTACGCAAAGAGCGGCGCGCTTGTGGATGACCTATAAGGTTTCAAAGAAGTGCCATATGGCACTTCTTTGAGTTTTCAGGAAGCGCCTGTTCGTGCCTCACGGTCGGCACTTCCTGTGAGGAAAGCCTTGCGCCGCAAGGCTTAGCGCTCGCGCCGCACATGTCGCCGCTCGCGAACATAGCCTCTGTGGGCTTTGCCCCGAAATCCGAAACTCTTTGGTACACGAACGCGCAAGCGGACTTAGCTGCTTGCGCGTTTTTTGTTCTTTGTAATTAAAATCCTTTGTTTGCGGCTATACCGTTTCCAAAATGTCCAAAAGCTCATGAGGCTTTGGTTTTTTGCTCAAATAGGGGCTATCAAGCTCTACAAAGCGCCACGGGTACTTTGAAGCCTCCCCCGCGTAATCTACATTGATGCGTGCAGTAACGCCGATGCGAAAGCTTCTTTTTTCCTCAGCTTCCTCGAGGTAAAAGGGGCTTTGACAAAGGTCGGCACCATAAAGGGCACGGTCGATTTTCATGGCGGAACACAGCTTGCCTGGGCCTGAGCAAAGCGCTTTGAGCGCTTCGGTACCGCGGTTTTTTTGCATCTGCTCAATGCCAAAAACAGGCTCGAGCGCGCGGATCAAAACCGCCTCCGGCACACCTTCCAGATTGGCCACCACGTTCATGCAGCTGTGCATGCCATAAATGAGATAAATATAGGCGAAGCCGCCCGCGCCATACTGCACGTTTACACGCCCAAAGGGGTTTCCTTTGTAGGAATGGGCTGCTGCATCCGAAGCGCCCATATATGCCTCTGTTTCAACGATGCGCCCCTTTAAAACGCCCTCAGGCGTTTCATGCACGAGCACCTTGCCGATGAGCGCTTTCGCAAGCTCGACCCCGTTTTCGAGGTAGAACGCGCGTTCAAGCATTGCCCTGCTCCTTTATGGCCGTAAGCTCCGTTTCGAGGCGGGTTAAGACCTGCGCTGCAAACGCAAGCTTCTCCTCGTTGTTGAACTGCCGCGCCGACGATAGCGTAATGACAACGCTCGAGCCGCGCCTGCGCTTTTTCTTTGGAAAACCCATCATAACGGGTTCGGACTGGCCGATGCCCACCATGCAATTTTGCTTTTCATAAACGTTTTTCTTCAACGCGTGCCTCGCAACCATACATTTGTGCGCGAGATTTCCCTGCAATATACCCGAAGCGCACAAAAACCATTGTAACGGTGCGGCGCCCTTTTGGCAACGGAAAATGCGCCCGTTTTGTGAAAAAATCACGCGCCTTTTTAGCTCCTGCGCACGGTAACCGCTTTTGGGTATTTCTCTGTGCCTTTACGGCAGCACCGTGAACGCGTCCGAAGGGACGGGTGTAGCTGTGGGCTGCGGCGTAAACGAAACCTCGGGGGTGGGCGTGGGCTGCGCCTTGGGAACAAGCACCACGAACACGCGCTGCTCGGAGGTATGTGCCTCGTGGTTCATTTCTCCATAGCAGCTGATGAGGGTTACGCGCGTTTCTCCACTCATATCCATCATCTGGTTGGCGGCGGGGTCGTCGAAGCGGAAATAAACGGTATAGGAAACCGTAAAAGCTTTTGTGCTGCCATCCGCAAATTCAAACACGATCTCCTCCCCCTCTTTGAGGCTTGGGAGAATGGAGAAGGTGCCCGCTACTTTCTTCCAGCGCACATGGCCGTTTACGAGCGCGTTCCCTTCCTCGCCCGGCGCGGGGCCGGGTTCGTACCATGCCGTGAGCGAGGCGGAATCGACCGTATCCATGCGGCCATCCTCGTCCTTGGCAACGGGAACGATGTCGGCGCTTATTTTGCGCTCCGTAAAGTAAATCTTCACGGGAATGGGTTTTACATAAGGCGTGGGAGAGGGCGTGGCGACGGGCACGCCCGTGGGCGCGACGGTAGGTACGGGAGTGATTTCCACATAGCTCGGCGGCGGCGTATAACCTTGGGGGATGTAAACATATTGCCGCACGATCAAAACAACGCCCGTTACAAACAAAACGGCGCTGAACGCAAGCAGAACGTTGCTCCAAAGGTTGCTTTTCTTTTTTGCTTTCACAGCATCTTCCATAAAAGCATTATACCATTGCACACAAACGCCGTTCAACGTACCTGTGTCAACTTTTCGTGAACAACATCCATAGCAAATGTGATTTCGGAAGCAAGGGTTCGTGCCAGACGTCCATTTTGGTTTTTGCTCGCGTTTTTTTACGCTTTTCCGGCTTTGTGTCGAATTTAAGCCGGTTGGTATACCATCTATACAGTCAATCGCTTTACGTTGTTTTCTAAAAAGAAAATCAGGGTTTGCACATGAAAATTGCGGTGCCGATCCTTTTCAGCATTTCACATTGACGTGTTTCGATTTGATGCATATAATGATCACATCGAAGTTTTTAGATGTGAGGTGCTGCATGGAAAAGTATCTGGAACATGCAAAGGTGTTTAAGGCGCTCGGTGATCCGAAAAGAGCTATGATTGTGGATATGCTCTCTTGCGGTGAGCTTTGCGCCTGCATGATTTTAGAGAAGTTTGAAATGTCCCAATCCACACTGTCGCATCATATGAAGCTCCTATGTGAGTGCGAGCTGGTAAGCGGCAGGGAAGAAGGCAAATGGACGTACTACTCGCTGAACGCGGATACCATCAGCAAGGCAAAGCAGTTTTTTAACGATATCACATCCGATAAGGATACCTGTATTTGCAAAGAGACTGCGGGCTGCTGCAAGGGGTGTGATGTAAATGCGTGAAAAGAAAACCTTAAATCCAGTAAGCTTGCGCAATGCTCAAAGTGTTACAAGAAGCGTTCCGAAAAAGAGCGAAAAAAAGCCCTGCTGCTGTTCATCGGGCAGTTGTTGTACCACAGAACCCATAACGCCATACAGCAAAAAGGATGGTTGGGTACAAGGTGAGCTTCACACTCCGCAAGGCGGCGTCCCCATGGTTTCAACAAACCTAAATTTCAAAGACATTCTTGGCATGTGGAAGGTGCGTTGGGGCATCGGCCGGATGAATTATAAAATCAGTCCGGGGCTTTACGCCGTGGGCAATCCCGATCGCACATCCCCGGTTTTGGTCAGCGCCAACTACAAGCTGACGTTTGACACCTTGCGCAAAGAGCTTTTGGGGTTGGATTGCTGGATTTTGATTCTCGATACAAAGGGCATCAATGTTTGGTGCGCTGCGGGCAAAGGTACGTTCGGAACGGATGAACTGGTGAGCCGCATCGCAAAAATTGGGCTTTCTAAAATTGTTTCTCATAAGACGCTGATTTTGCCGCAGCTCGGCGCACCCGGCATAAGTGCACACGAAGTGACCAAGCAAACCGGGTTTTCTGTGGTTTACGGCCCTGTGATGGCGCGGGACATCAAAGCTTTTCTTAGTTCCGGCTCTACGGCGACGGAGGAAATGCGGACCGTGAGGTTTACCGTATGGGATCGGTTGCTTCTCACCCCTATGGAACTGGTGCCTGCCGCAAAAACTTCTCTGATGGTTTTCGGCGTACTGTTCCTTATCAACCTATTTGCGGCAAGGCCTTTCGGGCTTACGGATTTTGTGGCGTATGTGGGTGCTGTGGTAACGGGAACCGTGCTTACCCCCTTGCTCCTCCCCCTGATCCCCGGCAGGGCGTTCGCATGGAAGGGCTGGCTAATTGGGCTTCTTTGGACAACAGGGTTCGCTTGGCTAAACGGCTGGTTTGCCTCCGAACTCTTGCTTCTCGCCATAGGCTACCTACTTGTGCTGCCATCCTTGTCGGCGTATTTGGCGATGAATTTCACAGGTTCATCTACCTACACCTCCTTTTCCGGCGTAATCAAGGAAATGAAAGCGGCAGTGCCGCTGATTGTTCTTTCCTCCGCCGCAGGGATTGTGCTGGTGTTGGTCACGGCCTTTACGGTTTCATAAGGAGGGCATGATGAAACACAAATATCTAAAAAATGTTGCAACCCTTCAACTATCGCAAGACAAATGCATTGGCTGCGGAAGATGCGCGGAGGTTTGCCCTCACAGAGTGTTCAAGGTGAACGAACGAAAAGCGCGGATAGAAAACAAAAACCTATGTATGGAGTGCGGCGCTTGCGCGAGAAACTGCCCTGTAAACGCCATCACGGTCGATGCCGGTGTGGGATGTGCCGCCGCCGTGATCATGGGCTGGCTTACCGGAAGCGAACCGAGCTGTGATTGTTCAGGCGGCGGAAATTGTTGTTAAGATGGAAGGGGTGCTTTTATGGGCAAAAAAAATACGGGGATTGGCTTCTTTGAAAAATATCTGACCCTTTGGGTTTTGCTGTGCATGGCGGCGGGTATCCTGATCGGGAAATTCCTGCCTTCGATACCCGCAGTTTTGGAAAAACTGCAATATGCGGGGCAGA
>JAEZGQ010000047.1 GCA_023416895.1 Bacillota bacterium
ACAATCTGAGTGCCATCCAAAAGAAAACCTTCCGCCGCGTCGCAAAGCTTAAGGCTTTTCTTTTGAAAAGCGCGGAACCCATTCCTTTTGCAGAGCTAAAACAGGAGGATTTCCGCCCCGCAAAGCCTATTGAGCCATGGGGGAGAACCTATGCCTGCGCGTGGCTCAAGCTTATGGGAACTGTGCCGCAGGGCGTGAAAAAACCCGTGCTCATCCTCGATAACACGGGGGAATGCCTTCTTTGCACCGAAAACGGCGTTCCGTTTGACGCGGTTACTTTTGTGAAGATCACGGGCGATCTGCCGCAAAGCTCCGGCAGACGCCGCGCAAACGACCTGCCTTTTCAAGAGGGTGAGAGCTTTACCGTGTACGGTGAGTGCGGCTTCAACGGCTTTGTCCCCATGCAGTTTGACCAAGGGCTTTTTCGCGGCGCGTGGGTGGGCGAGCGCAACGAGGAAGTTTTTTCGTATTATTATGATTATCTTGCGCTTCTGCTTCTTGCGGGGTCTACCTCCGATGAGGCGCTTTCAGCCGCTCTTGCGGGCGCTCTGAAGCGCTCGTTTGAGGCGTTTGGGCGCGGCGACGCGATAGCGGCGAGGGAACTATTGAAAGAATACCTTCAAATGCCCTCGGAGGATCCGCTCGTGTTTACCGCCATAGGCCACGGGCATCTCGACCTTGCGTGGTTGTGGCCCATCCGCGAAACTGTAAGAAAGGCGGCGCGCACCTATTCAATCGCGCTTGCCAACATCGAAAAATACCCGTGGTACATCTACGGTACAAGCCAACCTCAGCAGCTTTTGTGGATGAGGGAAAGCTATCCTTCCGTTTTTGCGCGCGTCAAACAGGCGATCGCAGACGGGCGCATTGAGGCGCAGGGAGGCTTTTTTGCCGAATGCGACACAAACCTTCCTTCAGGTGAGTCGCTCATCCGGCAGGCGCTTTACGGCAAGCGCGTATGGGCGGAGGAGTTCGGCCAGAAGCTTCGCATGTGCTGGCTGCCCGATGCGTTTGGGTACAGCGGCAACCTGCCGCAAATATTAAAAAAGTGTGGCATGGACTATTTTTCCACCATCAAGCTTTCGTGGAACAAGGTGAATGTGTTCCCGTATCGCACCTTCTACTGGCACGGCATCGATGGCAGCAGCGTGCTTGTGCATATGCCCCCCGAGGGGGATTACAATAGCGCGGCGGGCGCGCATAACCTTTTAACCGCCCAAAAGCGCTACCCCGAAAAGGAGCTTGATACCGCGCTTTTGGTATACGGCACGGGGGATGGCGGTGGCGGCCCCGCCGAGCGGCATGTGGAGCTACTTTCGCGTGAATGGAGCCTCAACGGCATCCCGCGCGTGGCGCCGGGCAAGGCTGAAAGCTTTTTTGAGGCGCTCTCAAAAAAGGAAATCGCCCACAGCTACAAGGGCGAGCTTTATTTGGAAACGCATCAAGGTACCTATACCACGCAGGGCAAAAACAAATACTACAACCGCCTTTGCGAAAGGCTTTTGCATGAGGCGGAGGCGGCAAGCGTGCTTGCCGGAAAAGAACTTCCGCAAGCCGAACTCGACAAGCTTTGGCAAGAAGTGCTGCTTTACCAGTTCCACGACATCATCCCCGGTTCTTCCGTGAAGCGCGTGTATGATGAAACGACTCCTCGCTATCAGGCGATGGAAGCGCAGCTCAACAGCTATGTGGAGGGGGCGCTCGTAGGAGAACACAAACCGCTTGCGGCGGTGAACCTTACCTCGTTTGAGCGCGAGGAATGCGTAAAGCACGGCGGCAAATGGTACCGCGCGAACGTGAAGCCTTACGCGGCGGCGGTTTTAGAGGAAGCGGATACGACAAAGTCCGGCCTTTCGGTTGATAAAAACACCATTTCTAACGGCATTCTCACGCTCACCTTTGGCAACGGCGGCGAGATTGTTTCGTGTAAACACAAAAATGGCCGCGAGCTTTCGGGAGGGTTTCTGAACCGTCTCATGCTTTATCAGGACAGGTTCGTATACCCCTTCAACGCGTGGGACATCGACCAGGCGTATTACAAGCGCAGCGCAAAAACGCTTCGCGCGCTTTCGGGAAAAGCGAGTGCCGACGGGATGCGCGTCGTTTACAAAAACCTCTATAACTTCGGCAAATCAACCGTCATACAGGATGTCATTCTTGAAGCGGGCAGCGAAACGGTGCGCTTCGAAACGTATGTGGATTGGCGCGAAACCTTTAAAATGCTACGCGCGGACTTTATGCCTGCCGACTACGGCGATACCGTGCGCTGTGAGATACAGTTTGGCAGCATCGAACGCCCCACCACGGAAAACGACAGCGTGGAGCGCGCGCAGTTTGAGATTTGCGCCCACAAATACGTTGCTGTACAGGGCGAGGCGGGCGGCTTTGCGCTTTTGAACGACTCTAAGTACGGCCATCGCGTTAAAAACGGCAAGCTGAGCCTCAACCTTCTGCGTTCGCCCGTGTTCCCCGATCCGAAGGCCGATAAGGGAGAGCACCGCTTCACCTACGCGTTTTGCCCATTTAAAAAGGGCGATTACCTTACGCCTGTACGCGAGGGGTACAGGCTCAACAACCCCCTCCGCGTTCTCCCTTGCGGCACTTATGAAAGCCTCGTGTCGTCGAGTAACCCCAGCGTGGTGATCGAAACGGTAAAGCGCGCGGAAAACGGGAGCGGCGTTGTTGTGCGCCTTTATGAGGCGCTTGGGAAAGAGGCGAGCACAAGCCTTACAACCTCCGTCGAATATGAAAAAGCGCTTCTCACGGACATGCTTGAAAACCCCTTGGGTGAGGCGGAGCTTGCAAACCTTTCCTTCACGCCCTACGAGGTAAAGACAATTCTCCTGCAAGGGAGGCTTAGCTGATGGAGCGACAGCCTTCACCGCGCCTGCAAAGGCTCTCTGTGGTAACGGCGGGCTTCGGGCAGAACATGGTGCTTACCTTCGTCAGCACGTTCCTTCTTATGTATCTTACGCAGTACGCGGGCATCAGCAAGGAGGGGCTTCTTGCAGTAACCGCCATCATGGCGGCCGGCAAGGTATTTGACGCGCTCAACGATCCCGTAATGGGCACCCTCGTTGACAAAACACGCACACGCTGGGGGAAGCTTCGACCTTACATATTGTTTTCCGCACTCCCGGTGGCGTTCTTTTCTGCGGCGCTTTTCTGCCTGCCAAACGGCAGCGAAGCGATGAAGCTTTGGTTTTTCGGCATCTGCTACGTTTTGTGGGACGTCGCGTATACCATGTGCGACGTGCCGTATTGGGGCTTGATTGGCGCTGCGTTTCGGAAACAGGAGGAGCGCGCAAGGGTTATCTCCCTCGTACGCGCGTTCGGTGCGATTGCGCTTGGGCTTGCGACCCTCGGCGCGCCTTGGCTTGCAAGGTTTTTGAGTTTTTCCTCCGAAACCACGGGCACAGGCTGGAGCCTTGCGGCGATCGTTGTGTGCGTTGTTGGGATGGGCATGTTTCTTCTCGCGTTTTTCAACACGCGCGAAAAACACAATTATGCCGCCGAGCCGCAGGTGAGCTTAAAAACGATGTTTGCGGCGTTTTTTCAAAATAAGCCGCTCTTTTTGGTGCTGCTCGGCTCTATTTTGGGGTTTGGACGCAACATCGTTCAAGCGGGCGGCGCGGTTTTTGCGGTAATCGCCTACAACGACGAGGGGTACTTTACCCTCATCGGCGGCGCGATCATTGTGGGCATGGCAATTGCATCGTTTCTCGCGCCCGCGCTTTTGAAAAAAGTCAGCGACAAGCCGCTCATGGTAATAAGCTCGCTGCTTGCGGCGGCAATTTACGCGGTGATGTACCTTTTGGGGTATCAAAACCTTTATGTGATGATGGGGATGATTTTTCTTACAGGGCTTACGCTCGGTATTTTCACCGTGGTGCAAACCAACATGATCGCCTCGGCGGTCGATCAAATGGAGCGCAAAACAGGTATCCGCAACGATGGCATCGCGTTTTCGAGCCTTACGTTCGTATCCAAGCTTATGGGCTCGCTGGCGGTGCTGGTTTTTGGCGCGGTGCTCGCGGGTATCGGCTATGAAAAAGGCGTTTTTGTTACCAACGGCATGAAGGATGCCGTTTACAAAACCATTACGCTTGTTCCGGCCGCAAGCTGCCTCATAAGCGTTGGGCCCTTTTTGTTTTTCCCGACCGGAGAAGGGAACAACAGCCGCAAAACGGCTTGAGTTATTTAGAAACAGAGGAGAATTTGCATGAACTACCGCATCGGCATCGACCTTGGCGGAACCGCGATCAAGGCCGGTATCGTAGATGAAAATTACAACATCGTTTGCCGCCACAGCGTGGCGACGGATGCCATGAACCGCAGTTTTGAACAGGTGGTGGAAGATATGGCCGACGCCGCGGTGCAGGCCGCGGGCATGGCGGGGCTTTCGCTTTCGAATTTTCCCTGTGTGGGTGTGGGCACACCAAGCTGCATAAGCCCGAAAACCGGTCTTTTGGTATTTTCCAACAACACCAATTGGAGAAACGTACCCATACGCCAAGAGCTTGAAAAACACTTAAAACTGCCAGTATACATCGGTAACGACGCGAACTGCGCCGTTGTAGGCGAAAGCGTAACGGGCGCGGCCCGGGGCTTTCAGGATGTTGTTATGCTTACGCTTGGTACAGGCGTGGGGAGCGGACTTGTGATCGGCGGAAAAATGTACGCGGGTGCGGATGGCATGGGCGCGGAGCTTGGGCATACGCCCTTCATCTACGGCGGCGAGCCTTGTACCTGCGGCGCATGCGGCTGTGTGGAGGCGTACGCTTCCGTTA
>JAEZGQ010000053.1 GCA_023416895.1 Bacillota bacterium
GGACTGCTTCTTTTTCAATAACAACGTACCGCTCGGCTGCGGTGTTATCGCCGTAGTAATATTCCGCATTCATGCAGATGTAAGGGTTTGGGCTCCAAAAACCGCCGGTTTTGCATACTTCCCACGACGATTTCTCCTTGCGCCCTGCATACCATTTCGGTGTGAATACATCAAATAGGAACAATCCACCCGGTTTCAACGCCCGGAATATACGGCCAAGCAGATCGTGACGGTCTTGCGGAATCAACGCACCGTAGTCGCACCATATCATGGTTATCATGTCGAAGGTATTCTCATAATCCATTTGAAGATAGCTCTGAAGTACATATTCGCTCACGAAATCATGTTCCTTTGCGTAGGTGATTGATCGATCCGAAAAGTCAAGACCTGTTACGCACAATCCATGTTCAGAGAACCGCTTTGCATACAGCCCGGGACCGCAGCCGATATCGAGAAGTTTCGCTCCATGCGGCAGCAGGGAACCTATCCACTCCACCGAGCAGTCTATAAACTCCGGTTTGCGGCTAGCGGCATCGGTGTTGGGGTCAAGGTGTGCCTCGAGCATTCCTTTTGAAATATGCGGGTCGTTCCAGAAATTTTCTCGAGTCTTTTCATAAAGCTCAGGCTTTTTAAGAAATGCGCTTAACCGCTCGTACATAGCTTAACCTCCGCTTCTGATTGGTGGATTCCCCTGTGTTTTTGCTCCTCGCCAAGCATCGTTATCCCATGCAATCCAAGAATACCACGCTAAGTCCGCAGGCACAACAAGAGCCGGTCAGAAACAACCGGCCCTTGTTGTACCGTATCTATCTTGCTGTGTTGCGCAGTACAGGCGAGAGAAGTTTTTTAGCAAGCAAATCAACGTTGAAAACCCGCGCCGAGAAAATCGGCACCGATGGCAGGTCTTCAAAAAGCTTGCTTTGCCGCTTATACGGCAAAACAAGCTCCAAAACCCTACTGTAGCCCATTCGCCTCCAGATTGTGCTTATAGGCCTTAAGCTGTGTAAACATCTCCTGTTTGAGCGGGTTACGTTTGTACTTGATGATGCAATACACTTCGTAGGCAAACACCGCGGCGTTCACGACGAGCGCAAGCGCACTCAAAACCGTCCACGCGGCAGGGTTGTAGGTGGCAGTGATGCCGAAAGCAGGTATGGCCTGATAGTCCACCGCCAGCGAGAACATGCCGAACAACGCAAGCGTCTGTGCGCGGTGCTGCAGCCAAACGCCCTTTTTGATGAACAGCTCCGCCACCGTACAGGCGATCAAAAGCGCTATGCCCGCGTACATGGAGCGGGTAGACAGGCAGTTGTAGCAGTAGGCCGCATTCCAAAGGTCATAAGCGATGATCCAAAACCAAAGCTGGTCGGGCCATACCATATCGCGCTCCTTGGTATTTGCCACGCGTATGCCCATCCAACCGGTGAGGGTGAGCAGCAAAAATATGCCCGCAAGCGCGTTGAGGATGTTCCACGGCCCGCCAAGAAGCGTAAGCCCTGCCTCGTCCACTGCCATGGTTTTGAAGGTCATAAACACCTCGATGTCGCGGAAAATGGCCTCCGCGATGTTGAGGGCGAGGATCGCCAGCGGGAAGAAGAAGGCAAACTTTTTGTTGCCGAGCTTTGTGTAGCGTATGGCCATAAAGCCCACAACACCCGCGAGCGCGGAAAAAGTTTTGATCACGCCAAACCATGTTTTGCTTGAGGGGCTGCTTACCACGTTTGTGGCAATGAGTGCCACAAGCACCACAGGAAACACGCAGTACGCGGCCACCGCCGCCCACTTATAGCGCCGCGTAACTTCGTTGAAAAGCACCAGCGCCAGCACAAGCGCCACAAAGGCCAAAAGCGTTACGGCCGAATACCCTTGAAAGAAAAATCCCATCGTATTGCCCTTCTTTCCTATGCTTACAGCATGATTTCAACATCGCTTATGGGGTAGGCTTTGCAGGAGTGGACGTAGCCGAATTTTTCATCCGCCATGCGCAAAAGCATGCCCTTAGATAAATACACCCGCCCCGAAACCAGCTTCACGCGGCACAGGCTGCACTCGCCGCTGCGGCAGCATACATTCATACGCACACCGGAGCGTTCCAGCGCCGTCAGGAGCGATTCGTTTGCCCGTGCATCTATCGTGTGCCCCGCAACCTTGAGCTTAAATACCTCTTGCCCGCTCAGCTCTTTCGGCCAGCCGTCTTCTTTTTCGATGTCCCGCCGCGCGCCGAACATTTCGCGGCGTATGCGTTTTTCGGGAATGGAAAGGCTCAAAAGTTCCTTTTTACAGAAATCGTTCATCACCTGCGGGCCGCACACATAGTAGGTCGCCTCTTCGAGGTTCGGTACGAGCTTTTTGATGAGCTTTGCGTCGATGAAGCCCGTTTCCCCGTTCCAGCAATCCGTTGTATCCGAAACCACAAGGTGGTACGAGAAGTTTTCATAGCGCGTGGCATAGGCGCTCAATTCCTCGTGGAACAGCGCTGTTTCCGCACAGCGGCAACCGTAAATCAACGTCACGCGGCGGTCGAGGCGCGCATCTAAGATTTCCCGAAGCATGCTCATGAACGGCGTGATGCCGCTGCCGCCCGCGAGAAACACAGAATGCTTTTTGTGGAACACGCTCTGGTAGCGGAACACGCCAGCAGGCCCGTTTGCACTGAATTCATCCCCCACGGACACATGATCCAAAAGGTAGTCTGAAACGAAGCCGTTTTGCGCGCGCGCTACGGTAATTTCGTAATAGGCGCGCTGGCGGGGAGAAGAGCTGATGCTGTAGGGGCGGCTTGTGCGCACGCCGTC
>JAEZGQ010000058.1 GCA_023416895.1 Bacillota bacterium
CGCAGGTTCCACGTGTTGTTTTTCATCATACCCGCCATCATCTTGAAAAAAAGGCCGAAAAACAGCGTGGGGTGCAACTTATCCGCGTTTTGCGCGGCAAGATATACTTTTTTAGCAAGTGCGGCGAGGTCCTTTTGGGAAGCTGCTTTTTTCTTGTCGGAAACATCGTCCCACTTCATGGCCGCCACGAGGTTCTTGTAGGAAAACACGCGCTTTGCACCCCAATAGGAGAGGCTGTTGCGAAGCGTTTTCGTGGCGTGCGAAAGCCCTGCCCCCGCCGTGGTAACAATGGTTACGCCAACTTTTTTGAACATTTTCGGGTTGGGGCGGTGGCTGACCCACTGAAAGCATAAATGATCAAGCAGCGCCTTCATGCCGCCGGATACGTCGAGAGCGTACACGGGTGAGGTCAAAACAATCACATCCGCGTCCAGCATCGCGGCGAGAATAGGGCTCATACTCGACGCGTGCGGGCAAGTGCTTTCTCCATTGTAAAAGCATGAAAAGCATCCCGTGCAAAAATGCGGCATGTCCTTTGGCAACGAAAACTCCATGGTTTCCAACTCACCGTACCGCGCAAGCTCCTGCTTCAACAAATCTGCACAGTGCCATGTGCTTCCGTGGCGCACGTTGCCGTGAATGATGGTTAGCTTCATTTTTTAAATTCCTCCCCAACGTCAACCTTATTTCTTGGCCCATGCATTTGAGCAAATTGCCTTACATGCCGCATAAAAAGGTCCCTCGCCTTTGAAACGCCTTCAGGTGTACTGCCATAACGGTAAAAGAGCAAAAAAACAGGGGCAAAAAATTCCAGCGCAAGAACTTCAGGATCGCCCTTTTCAAAAAAGCCCGCATCCATCATTGCGGCAAACAAACGCGTTTGGTATGCAATGGCAGCCTCAAACGAAACATCGCGGAACAGCCGCGCGTTTTCCGCACTTTGTGTTTACGCCAAACGCCATGCCGTTGCTGTCAAAATTCATGCCAATTATGGTTTCAGCGCCGCGAAACACAAAGCTTGTGCACATAAAAAGCCGATTCCTCCCGAAAGAATTGCCCGGGAAATATGCCATAAAAATCTGTTCCATTGCCCTTGTTTCCAAAAACAGTATAATCCTTTTTACAGATGAGAGAAACTACAAATCATGCGTTTTTGTTTCCGGCACGGCTTTTTTTATTTACAAAGTTCGAACAAATATATTTAATAAACTATTGTTCATTTTTGTATAGACTTTTGCGGTTTAATCGTGTAAAATCAAACTTATTTTGGAAAAAATAGGTATAATTTCTATTCCTTTTGGTTTTTTCCAAAACGACTGGTTTTTTCAAGAAAAAATTTCAAATGTAACAACCCCCTTTGCGCACAATGATGCGCCATCGACGATCGCGCTCGTTCATGTTGCCCTTATGGCAATTAAAAAATATCTTTGTGTCCATAATTTCTTTTGGAGGAACCCAAACCATGAAGCGAACGTTTTCCCTGAATCAACAGCACAGACGGCTGTGGGCGGTAATTGTTGCCGCAACGATGCTCCTTACATTGTTGCCGTCATCCACATTGGCAGCTTCATCAGGAAGCAACGGACTTGGCAATTATGTTGTTGCCCTACAAACAGATCCTGACACCTCAACTGCGCTGACCACGGGGGTCGGAAGTTCAAGCGGCGATAATGACGGCCGCGTTTGGACTGACAAGAGTGTTTCCGTAGTAAACGGAAACACTTTCGAAGTCACCCTTTCAGCTCTGGCGCAGGAATATAAATCCACCGCCACGCAAACCAACCTTGTCCCGTCTGCGGCGGATGTGGTGCTTGTGATTGATATGTCAAGTTCCATGACCATGAACGGTAATGACCGTGTGGAACCAATGATCAACGCCGTCAACAAGGCGATCGACATCATCATGGCCGCCAACCCAAACAACCGCATAAGCGTACACAGTTTTGGCACCAATGCCAATATTCATGAAATAATGCCATTGGCCGCGTACAGCAACACTTCAACTGGGCAAGCAAACACCGATAATAGGTACATTACTGTTACCGACAGTAATAAAATCTATATGAACAGCGGCCTGAAGCAAGTCACCATGATCGACAGCACGAGCACCACTGTAAACATTATGGTTCCCGGCACCGAACGAGAGACATCAGGCGGCACCGCTACGCAGCCTGGCCTGTACGCCGGCATTTCCAAGCTGATCGAAAACATCAAGGACCTTGACAGACCCACCTTTGGAGAACGCCATCCGTATGTTCTGCTGTTTACGGACGGTGCGGCAAACTATGCTTATCCCAACTGGTATGACCTTTCTTCCCCCGGCACCGGCGAAAGCGGCGACCTCACAAACGGCGACGCCACGCGTTCTGCGCTCACCATTTTGAGCGCCGCCAAGCTGAAGGCGGATTTGACTGCAGCATACAATACCTACAACGGTATTACCGACGAGCAAACCGTTTGGTTTAACGTAGGCCTGTTGAGCAACGGTACGACTAGAGACACCAATACTTTCGCCACCGCCATTTTGGATCCGGCCAAGGTCACAGATACCGCCACGAACAACTGGGGCTCGGTATATACAGCGATCAACGACAACATCGCCGGTTACACGCAATACGGCCCCGGCGGTAGCCCCGGGCACATCTTTGCGGACAAAAACATTTATTACGCGACAGACGATAATCTTACCCCGTTGAACACCGCTTTCACGGCGCTAGGCGAACTGGTGAAAACCGCTACGGAGCTCAAAGCCATGCCCATTGAGGC
>JAEZGQ010000141.1 GCA_023416895.1 Bacillota bacterium
GCTAACATTCTTTCCAAAATCATAAGACAAATTTGGAAATAATTCAACATAAATTGACAAAATGATGTTGAAACGATTTCTTCGGCAAGCACAAACGAAAAAGCTCTGTTGCATACGGCAACAGAGCTTTTCCCGTAAAAGCTTTATCGTCTTTTATTCAAACCTATCCTAAAGTACGCTGTTAAACTACTGGAATCCCGGCATTGCCGCTTCGCAACGCTTCCTGCAAGATTCAATCATCCGGTGTTGAAGCCAGCTTTCTAAATCCTTATGAAGAAGCATTTGCTGTGGGCCTCAAAATGCCGTTTTTTTGCTACTGTTCCATGACCTCTCTCAATACCAGCAAACCGCGCATCATTGTAGGAAAGCCGCAGGTTGGGCCGACGAGCAAAATTGCATGCTCAATTTCCTCTTTCGTACAACCGCTCTTCAACGCCTTTAAGATATGCGTTCTTAAGGAAAATTCGTTCTTACAATCCGTCGACAATGCAACTTTGATGAGCCACCTGGTCTTTTCCTCCAAAGGCCCCCCTTTTTCATGAACCAATTTGCCGTAGTTCTGATAAGCTTCATAAATCTCAGGATGATTTTCTATCAAATAGTCCAGGTTTCCCGCAATTTTAGGGTAATTCTTAATGTTTTCATCCATAAAAAACACCGCCTTTCGTTTTTTATTCTTAGCAAAATTCTTTAAGTTGAACCATGATGTCATGAAAAAGCCTGCGGCTTCGGGGCAAATCAGGCAGCAACAAGCCGATGTCCACAAGCATCTTTCTTTTTGTAAAAGGCCATGTCACAACAAATGGTTGGATTTTACCAATATATCGTGTGTAATATAGTAGGGAATCATCCCAAAAAGAAGTTGATTGGATTTGCCTACTATCAAAGATGCATTAGATATTACACTTGCAGAGCAGGAAAGCCTTAAAAAATACTGTTAAGTCCTGCTTTTGTTAAAACTCTGAATATTGAAGACTTTGCTGCAAAAGAAAGATTCTCCAATGGTCGTGTTTGTCCTGTAAGTTTTTTGGAGGTGATAAAGGTGAAAAAGACAGTATCTATCGTTCTTTGTCTTGTAATCGTACTTTCATTAACTGGCTGTTTTGTATCACCCGAAAAAAGAGTCATGAATTATTACAACAAGCATATTACAGAATTTAAAGACAATATCGCATGTCATTTTGAGAAGGGAGCACCGCTTTCGTTTCCGGCAAGGGGCGTTATCGTTACTGAGTGGGTCGGAGCGCATACCATTGTTGAATATATTGTGGAGGGAACGGGATTTGCTCCTTCCTCTCGTTATTATGGGTTCTTTTATTCGAGAGATAACATACCGGTCTCTTTTCAGAATTCCGGGGAAGAAATGGTAAGTAAATCTGACATTGAATGGGAATGGCATGGCGTAGGCGATAACCGCGGCTATGTCAAGCAGATTGAACCCTACTGGTTTTACTTTGAGGCAAGTTTTTAAGGTTAGAAAACCCCAGTTTGTAGGAGAGTTTTTAAGGCTCTCCTACAAAAAATCCTATTTATCAACGAAGTGTCACAGCCTTGTAAAATGCCGCCGCACGATTCTCTTATTGCTATCTTTCCACCCGCCGCTTGCGTATGCCTAAGAGCAGGGCAGCCGCCGCCATCGCGCAAAACCATACACCAAGGAACCCGCCTTGATCTCCCGTGTTAGGTACGGTGGCGGAGGATGTGGTGAAGCTTATGGTCTCGCCGTAAGCTGTGCCGGAGCGATTTGTTGCAAATGCGCGCACATAGTAAGTGGTATTGGGAGCAAGGCCGCTGATAGAAGCGGAGAAGCTGCCCGTGCCGTTGCCCGCATCAATACGAAGGACGTCCGTGCCGCCGAGCATGGGGTTCGCGGTCTTCCCGTACACAAAGCCGCGCTCCCTCACCCATGCACCGCCATCGTCAATCACATCGCCCGAAAGTGTTGCACCGGAGGCAGTAAGTTTCGTGAAGGGCTGCGTGATAACGAAAGGCTGCTCGGTATGCCACTTCACATATACGGTGCCCGTGCCAATGTAGTAGCCGCCGTTGTTCTCCATTTGCTCCAATAATTGCGCTTGTGTTTTGGGTGTGACGTGCGCAGGATCCGTATCTGTATACATGAGGTAGTATGCGTACGCTCCCTCGCCTCTCACGCCGTCGGACTTGGTTTTAAAAACAGGTATGCCTCCGCCGCCGATGAAGTAGTTCACACGGGTGTAGTTCTCAGCGGAGAGTATTCCATCTATTACAACAATGCTTTTTGAAGTCACCGACACGCCTACGCCGTCAGCACCCGTCACCGTAACGTTGTTGCCTACGCGAACCTCGCCGCCAGGTCCCCAAACATATTCACTCCCATTGAGGGTGCGACCGCTAGACATAGCGAACACGCCGTAACCTGTGCCTGTCAGCGTAAGGCTGCCGTCAATGGTAACCGTAGCGCTCTCTGCTATCACACCATATACAGTCGAACTCGGGTCGTTGCTCACGAAGGTAACATCGCCTCTTACGATGACCTCACTGCCATCCTCTGAATAAATGCCGCCTCTTTCGTCGCCCTCGCCCACGCCTTCAATTAAGATCGAACCGTTTACGGTAACCGTACTGCCATCAAATGCGTTAACGCCCGGGTATTCTGTGTCAGGGAAGGTTTTCACGGAAACATTGCCGTTTACGGTAATCGTACTACCTGAACTCGCTGTCGCGCCTGAGCCCTCAGCGACAATGCTGCCCACAATGATTGTACCGGCAATAATCGAACTGCTTGCAGATGCACCGATGCCGGCTTGTGAAGATGCGCCGCTCATGGTCTCAACCGAAATGCGGCCGTTTACGGTAATTATTCCACCATTCGCATCCGCACCGCAGGCCCTATCGCCCTTGACGAAAACATCACCTTCTACGGTAATCGTACCGCTTTCGGCCATCAATCCGTTTGGAAAGTTTCCACCAATTACCTCAACGTTACCAGTTACCGTTACAGCGCTGCCGACGTTTGACGCTCTTACCGCCGCAGCATCTTCGCTGGCGGTATAAAGCGATACGTCGGTAACTGTAGCTATGCCGCCGTCAAGTGCATACACGCCGAAATCGTAGATTGACGCGTCGATGATAATTTGACCGCCTTCCTCCAAAGCAACCACGCCGCCTGCACCGACTTTCAGCGCGGCGGAATCCGGCTGCGCGGGGCCGACAACTGTAATTGTAAGCGTATAAGCTCCCGTAGTCAGGGTGAAACCCGTAACTTCGATGGGTTCCTCATAATCGATGTTGCTTGTCAACGCAATCACGTCGCCCATATTTGCTGTGGCAAGCGCGTCTTTCAGTTCTTGCGCTGTAGCGACCGTATGCGTTGCCGCCGATGCCGCCGCGGGCAGCAGTGCAAACACCAGCGCAACCGTAATCAAAAAGCTCAGAAAACGTTTTGTACTCATTTCTTTCCTCCGGTTTTAACAAGATTTTATGTATGTGCAGCAGCGCACGGCTCTGATACAACTTTGTGCGTGCTCGCCTAAGAACTTCTTCATGACCCGGTCAACGATTAAGAAAGAAACATATCAAATCGGTTCGTTTCGCGTACGGCTTTCGTTTGGATTGCCTTCCTTTGTGTTGCCTAAAACTGCTATTATGTTTTACATAATTTGACAATGATCTACTTTCTTTTCAAAGTATATCAAACTTAAAAAGCATGCCGCAACAGTTCTTTGCCTCAACCGCTGATTTCGGGGCTTTTTCTTTTGCGCCGCCGTAAATTTTGAACTCCGTATGAAATTCGTTAGCACTCTTCACAATCGAGTGCTAAAGATTTGAAATCTCATCAAAATGGCTTCATTTTTTTGCAACATTGGTTTTGTATCATAGTCTCAACAAAGAAACCGAGGCAACGCATAGAAAGCGGCGCAGGGTTTCACAATAAAACGACCCCACATAAAATGAATCAGGAGGGAAAATTATGAGTATTTTCAATCTTGTACCTTATCGCAGCAGCAACGGCGTAAGTAGTTATTTCGACGAAATGGAGAAGATGATGAACAGCGCCTTCCCCACCTTCTCGAACATGATCGGCAACTTCCGCACCGACATTGCCGACAAGGGCGACCATTACCTGCTTGAGGCCGAGCTTCCCGGCTTTGCCAAGGAGAACATCCACCTCAACATTGAGGGCGATCTTCTCACCATCACCGCCAAGCGCGAGGAGAACAAGGAGCAGAAGGATAAACAGTATGTACGGCGCGAGAGAAGCTGTGCATCCTACGAGCGTAGCTTTGACATTTCCGAGGTGAAGGCCGAAGATATTTCCGCCAACTACAACAACGGCGTTCTCGAAATGGTACTCCCCAAAAAATCTCCCGCCACGCCTGTGAGCAAGCGGATTGAGATCCAGTAACCGCCGCACGAAAGCGGAAAAAACCAAACGTTCACTTGCAAAACAAGGGGATCCCCCACCCCTTAGTCAAAGGCCACCGGCAGAAATGCCGGTGGCCTTTGCTTTCATAAAAACGAACCTGCTTATTTTCTGCAAATCAACAAGGCGTGGTTTGAAAGACCCGTACAGAATACACTGTCGCTCATCCTGTCGGCAAGCTCCATATAGCATTCAAATTGCTCGTCGGGCATCGCATCTATCGCGGACGACGCAAAATAGAAATCCAACCCATGGTTCTTCAATACTTTGAACCCGTTTTCTGCGGCATCCTGCTTCATCTCCTCGGGAGAAGTGAAAAAGAACACGCCGGTTGCTTCGTCGCCTGTATTGTGATCAAAAACAAGCTGATTCACCTCGGCATTTGGATACTTGCCATTAAGCACGCACGCACCCAAGTAAACACCCAGCCTGTTGATGTACGAAAACGCAATTGTAGCGCCCTGACGCGCAATTCGGTAGCATTCCTCAAAAACCTTTGCGCGTTCCTCCCTCGGCAAATGGTACATCGGCCCCAAGCACATCACCACGTCGAAACTGTTGTCCTGCAATTCGGGGAGGTTTGTTGCATCCCCTGTCATGGCAGAAACATTGCTTAACTTTGCGGCACGAATGTTTGCTTGAAACACCTCAATGTTATCGGGCGATAGATCAACACCCGTGTAGCTTGCGCATCTTTCCGCAAAAAACATACCGTAATGGCCTGTGCCACAGCCCAACTCAACAACATGGCAGCTATGGTCAATATAGTTTCCCATATACTTTTTTGTATAGTGGAATTCCATTGCGGCGGATCGTGAACCTTGATGCCTGTTTTCCTCCCGCCCCTCGCGATACCAAGCCAGTATTTT
>JAEZGQ010000162.1 GCA_023416895.1 Bacillota bacterium
GCAAACGCAGCTGATCAATGAGGTGACGAGCAAAAGGCGGCTGATTCGCTCTGCGGGCACATAATCAAACATGATTTCGGGAGGAACTTGCTATGGGTAGGATCATACTGACTGGTGACAGGCCAACGGGAAAGCTTCACCTAGGGCATTTTGTCGGCTCCTTGAAACGCAGGGTCGAGCTGCAAAACAGCGGGAGTTTTGAGAAAATCTTCATCATGATCGCCGATTCACAGGCGCTGACAGATAACTTCGACGATCCCCGCAAAGTGCGCTTTCATGTTGCCGAAGTTGCGCTTGATTACTTGGCATGCGGCATCGACCCGAGCAAATCGATCGTTTTCATTCAGTCGCAGGTTCCCGAACTGACGGAGCTGACTTTTTATTACATGAATCTCGTGACACTTGCAAGGCTTCAGCGTAACCCAACCGTCAAGGCGGAACTCAAACAGAAAGATTTTGAAACGGGACTCCCGATGGGATTCCTCACCTATCCGGTCAGTCAAGCGGCAGACATCACTGCATTTATGGCCGATACAGTGCCGGTCGGTGACGATCAGCTGCCGATGATTGAACAGGCCAGAGAAATCGTTCGAAGTTTCAACCTGCTCTATGGAAAAACCCTTGTCGAGCCGCAGGCCGATCTTCCCACCAATGCAGCTTGCCTGCGCCTCCCCGGTACGGATGGCAAGACCAAGATGAGCAAATCGCTCGGTAACTGCATTTACCTTTCTGATTCCGCAGATGAGATACGTACAAAAGTAATGGGAATG
This sequence comes from Bacillota bacterium, assembly GCA_023416895.1. GTDB lineage: Bacteria > Bacillota > Clostridia > Christensenellales > CAG-138 > UBA7707. The sequence continues at coordinate 771 of JAEZGQ010000162.1, forward strand.
TTCACCGATCCGAATCACCTTAAAATTTCTGATCCGGGTAGCGTTGAAGGGAATCCAGTATTTCTTTACCTTGACGCATTTTGCACCGATGAGCACCTTTGCCGCTATCTGCCGGAATATGAGAACTTAGCGGATTTGAAGGCGCACTATGCACGCGGCGGGCTTGGCGACGTAAAGATCAAGAAATTGCTAAACAGCGTTCTGCAGGAAATGCTTTCCCCGATTCGCAGTAAGCGTGAAGAACTTGCAAAGGATATTCCCGCTGTTATGCAAATTTTGAAGAGGGGTGGCGATGCTGCACGAATTACCGCAGCAGCAACCCTTGCAGCGGTCAGACATGCAATGCAAATCGACTATTTTGCGTAAATTTCGCTCTATTTGATACCGATACGATCAAAAAAGGAGCCCGTCGTACAGGCTCCTTTTTGTAAAAGTAGGTGCGTATGTCCTTGCGTTGATTTCTCATGATTCTTTTGTTTTGTGAAAAGAATCGGTTCCGTTACTTCTCCATCTGCGCTGCGTAGTAGTTCATCAAACAGCCGTCCAGAAGGATCTGCTTTTCGTCGGGCGTGAGACCCTTGATGTGAAGCAGAATGTCCTCCACCTTACCGGATTTGGTGATGACCTTCGCGGGGATGTTTTCAATGCCTTCCTGCACGGCCTTGCGGACGTTGGGAACAAACACCATGTCGCCCGCTTCGTATGCAAACGGCGTGCCCGCATCGAGCGTGAAGGGCAAAATGCCCCAGTTGATGCAGTTGCTGCGGTAGCGCTTTGTGGCGTACTCGTAGCAGATGTTGGCGAGGCCGCCAAGCACCCTCTGGCTTGAAGCCGCCTGCTCACGTGCGCTGCCATCGCCGGGTTTGTTGGCGAACAGGCAGGAGCCGATGCTCGTGGTTTTGATAAGCTCCTCGGCATTGCCCACATGGCTAAGAGCGTCGAGCACTTCCTTCGAGGGAGTGCCGTCGCGCCTTGATGCTTCAAGCGCGGCAACTTCCTTGCTTCGGCCAACGTATTCGGGCACGCGGCGGGAAAGCGTGAACTGCGCGAGCTTGATGGGGTTGGAGCGGTACGACGAGGTTTCGCCCGAGGGAATGAGCTCGTCGGTCGTGGTCACCGCGTCGCGGATGACGGCTACGAGGGGCAGCAGCACGTTTTCGGTGAGCGCGTACATCTTCGGCCAGTCCGCAATGTTGGGGCCGAATTTGAGCTCAACCGTGGGGTCAGCCTTCTTGTAGCCGTTGTACACGCGCTTTTCATAAATGCTTCCGTCGAAATGATACTCTTCGGTGGGGATTTCATAGTCGACTTCCGTGGCCGCCGTAATGATGCCGCCGTTTTTCGCCGTGGCCGCGATGGAGCGCGCGTCCATAAGCGCAACTGCCGCCGCCTGACCGTCGCCGGGCTTGGAGCCTTCGCGGTTGGGGAAGTTGCGGGTGGTGTGGCGCAGGGAGAGACCTTGGTTGGCGGGCACATCGCCCGCGCCAAAGCACGGGCCGCAGAAGCTCGGCTTCAAAATGGCACCGGCCTTGAGAAGCTTTTGAGAAGCGCCAATGCGCGTAAGGTCGAGGCTTACGGGCACGCTTGTGGGGTAAACGGAAAGGTTAAAGTAGCTGTTGCCGATGTCGCCTTGGTCTAAAATTTCCGCCGCCTCGGCGATGTTGTCGAACAAGCCGCCCGCGCAGCCGGCGATGATGCCCTGCTCGGCGTGTACGTTGCCCTTTTCATCCACCTTGGAAACGAGGTCGAGCTTCACTTTGCCGCCAAGCTGTTTTACGGCGTCTTCCTCAACCTTTTTGAGGATTTCCTTGGCGTTTTGGGTGAACTCGCGGATGGTGTAGGCGTTGCTCGGATGGAAGGGCAGCGCGATCATCGGCTCGACCTTGCCGAGCTCGATGGTGATCATACCGTCGTAATACGCGCCATTGCCTGCCGTAAGCTTTTTGTAAGCTTCCTTGCGGCCGTGAATTTCGTAGAAGCGCTCCACCTTTTCGTCGGTCTCCCAAATGGAGCTCAAACAGGTGGTTTCGGTGGTCATCACGTCGATGCCGTTGCGGAATTCGACCGGCAGCTCGTGTACGCCCGGGCCTGAAAATTCCATGACCTTGTTGTTCACAAAGCCGTTCTCAAAGGTGGCCTTCACAAGCGCGATGGCCACGTCGTGCGGGCCAACGCCGCGGCGCGGCTTGCCCGTGAGGTAAACAAGCACCACTTCGGGGGCGTTGATGTCGTAGGTGTTTTTAAGAAGCTGCTTGGCAAGCTCGGGGCCGCCTTCGCCAACGCCCATGGTGCCCAAAGCGCCGTAGCGGGTGTGGCTGTCGGAGCCTAAAATCATGTCGCCGCACTTGGCGAGCGCTTCGCGGGCGTAGGAGTGGATAACGCTCTGGTTGGCGGGCACGTAGATGCCGCCGTAGCGCTGCGCCGCCGAAAGGCCGAACACGTGATCGTCCTCGTTGATGGTGCCGCCCACCGCGCACAGGCTGTTGTGGCAGTTGGTCATGGCATAGGGAACGGGGAATTCCTTCATGCCGCTTGCGCGCGCGGTCTGGATGATGCCTACATAGGTGATGTCGTGGGAGGCGAGGCTGTCGAAGCGGATCTTGAGCTTTTTCGCGTCGCCGGATGTATTGTGCGCGCGGAGGATGGAATAGGCGATCGTGCGTTCGCGGCCTTCTTCGGGTGAAAGCGAAAAGCTCTCCTGCGGAACACCGTTTACAAGGTAAACGCCGTGGCTACTCAGGGTTATCATGCTGCACCTCTTAACTATGAAATAATGGGTGATGTGACGAATTGTCTGCGACATCATCTTAAACCATACCGCGCGCCGTTGCAAGAAACGCGTGTTAAGAATACCTGTATACATCCCAAGAATGAGAAAATTTGCAAAAAAGCGCGAATTGGGATATTGACATGCGTCGAAAAGTTCGATAATTATTATAACAATTATGCCTTTCATACCCAAGTCCTAGGTGCTACGGGTCTGTGCGCAAAAGTTTTAGGAGGAAGCAGTTATGCCTTGGAATCCAGTATTGGCCATTGGCGTGCCAGAAATTGACAAGCAGCATGAAACGTTGTTTCAAAAGGCCGAGCAACTTTTTGAAGCGGGCAAAAACGGAAAATCGAAGGAATACGTAGGAGAGCTTTTGAACTTTTTGGGCGACTACACCATTACGCACTTCAACGATGAGGAAGCGTATATGGCAGCCATCGGCTACCCCGATCTGCAGTTTCAAAAGCAGCAGCACAAGGATTTTATTGCGAAATTCGTAAAGCTCAAGCAGGATTACGAGGCGAGCAAGGGCAACATCCTCGTTATTTTGGGCGCCAATCAGCTCGTGATCGACTGGCTGATGCACCACATCTCCGTAGAGGATAAAAAAATTGGCAACTTCGCCAAGAGCATCGGCAAATAAACGCGCGGCGCCGTGAGACCGAAAGTACACCATTTTTAAAAAACAAGGAGGAATACTTATGCCCTGGAATCCTACATTGGCCATCGGCGTGTCGGAAATCGACAAGCAGCACATGACTTGGTTTGACAAGGCGGATCAGCTTTTTGAGGCCGGCAAAAACCGCAAATCCGCAGAGTTCGTTGGCGAAATGCTTGACTTTTTGGACGAATACACCAAAAAGCACTTTGGCGATGAGGAAGCTTATATGCTTTCCATCAACTATCCCGGTTTCCCCAGCCAGAAGCAGCAGCACACCGCGTTTTTGGAGAGCCTCAAAAAGCTCAAGGCGGACTACGCGCAGTCGGGCGGCAACATCCTCGTGATCCTCAACGCGAACCAGCTCGTGATCGATTGGCTCACAAAGCACATCTCCACCGAGGACAAAAAGCTTGGCGATTACGCCAAGAGCATCGGTAAGTAAGGCAAACATTAAGAAACATGAAAAGCGCGCGGGAAACTGCGCGCTTTTATTGCAACCGCCGGTAGACAAAAAAGAGAAAACGCGGGCATGTTGCGGAACGCATTTCAATGGTATGCTTGTGGCGAGGTGAGATGTATGGATTTTCAACAGAAGCTTTCCTTTTTCAGGAAACGCAAAAACCTTTCTCAGGAGGCGCTCGCGGCAGAACTCAACGTTTCGCGTCAGGCGGTGGCAAAATGGGAAGCGGGCGTTGCAATGCCCGACGTTTCAAACCTAATCGCGCTGAGCGAACTTTTCGGCGTGACGCTCGACAGGCTTTTAAAAGAGGAGGAAAATGGGTGCAGCACGGCGCTCGCCGCGGCCGAGCCTGTTGGTACGGAAGCGCTGCGTGCGTTTTTGCGCGAGGCAAAGCAAAACACCTATGCGGCGGACGGTGTGAAAAGCGCCTCTTCACGGCCGTGTTCGCACGATCTTTTTTATGAAAAAGGCGCTTTTTCCTACCTCGATACCTACCTCGGCGGCGAACGCTTTGCAGGCGAGGAAGCGGTTTGGGAAAATGGTGCGCCCGTATGGGCGTTGAACTATGTTGGTCGTGTACTCGACGAGCGTTTTTCGGGGAGTTTTTTGTGCGAGGCGCTGCTTCTTGTGTCACAAGAACTTCCCAGCCGAGGCCCCGCGCTTCACAAAAACGGGGATTTTACCTATACCTGCCGCACAGAAGGCGACTTTTCATGGTTTGAAGGGCAGGAGGAGATTTTCTTAGGAGAAACCAAGGTGTTCGAGTGCCGCTTCCACGGGGGAAGTATAACGTAGGGCGGGCAGGCGGCGTTATGCCAATCTCAAAAACCTTTCACAAAGGCGCGCCTCTTCCGTATTCTCTCATGGAGCCAACCATAAAAAAAAGTCCATTGTGGCGACATGCGCGTCACAATGGACACCTTGCAGGATGCCGAACGGTGAGCGAGGCGTCCTGTAAAATCAAAGGGCAGATGGTGTTACCATCTGCCCGGTTTTCTCGCCGAAGCGACCTCGCAAAAAGGGCGAGGCCATTTTTGCGAAGCGGCGTTAGCCGTTATACACTTCCGGCTTCATCACGCCGATGTAGGGGAGGTTGCGGTAATAGTCCTCGCAATCGAGGCCGTAGCCGACCACGAACTCGTTGGGGATTACAAACCCCACGTAATCGGGGCGAATGTCGCACTCGCGGCGCTCGGGTTTGTCGAGAAGGCATGCAATCTTGAGGGATGCGGGTTCGCGGGACTTTAAAAGCGTGGTCAGGTGATTGAGCGTGAGGCCGCTGTCCATAATGTCCTCCACGATCAAAACGTGCCTGCCGGTGATGCTCGTGTCGATGTCCTTAGAAATGCGCACGATGCCCGAGGTTTTTGAGCTGTTGCCATAGCTTGAAATGGACATGAAATCCATCTCGAGGTGGCAGGTCATCTCACGGCTCAAGTCGGAGAAGAAATGCACCGCACCCTTGAGGATGCAGATGAGGATTACGTTTTTGCCCTCATAATCTTCACTGAGCTGCTTTCCAAGCTCGGCGATGCGGGTTTTGAGTTGCTCTTCAGACAAAAGTGTAAACTTGATGTCGTTGTTCATGTTGGTTTTTTCAGCCATGAGAACCTCCGGTTTTGCTGTAAAGTTTTATATCAAGGAAGGTTACGCGCAAGGTTTTTTGGGTGGCAGGCTCTACCTTTACGGTTTCGGAAACCGCATGCCCGGGCACAAAAAGCACTTCGTCCGCACAAATTAAGGGCAGGTTGCGCTTGTTGCGCGGCACTTTTTTATCGATGAAATATTCCTTGAGCTTGCGCCTGCCCGGCGAATTTACGGGATAAAAACGGTCGCCGCTTTTGCGGGTGCGTGCCACAAGGGCGGATGGGTCGAGCTTGGAAGCATCCATACAGGCAACCGACTTGTCTTTCACATAGCCGCCGCCCACAAAATATTCCGCCACAAAGGTGCCAAGCGGCGTAACGGTTTCGCCGGGGATTTGGAGCGGAACACAAAAATCTAAAAGCTCCTCGGTAACGCCGAACTGGATGAGGTCGTAGCTTGTCCACGCCTCTACAAACGGAAGGTGCAGCCGCGCACCTGTACGCGCCTTTAAAAAGTCGATCACCTTTTCCACGTGCACGCGTTCGATGTCCGCCTCCGCGCCTGCGTTTTTAAGAGCGATGCGAATGGCGCGCGTGAGGATGGGCAGCGGCAGCTTTTGAAGTGCGCGCCTGTCGTAGCCGTCTTCACGGCGGCAAGCGGCAAGCGCCTCGGACGCCTGCGCCGAAAGGTATTTTTCGTCCCGCAACAAAAGCTCGGCCATGGAGCAGAGCGTGGGAACGATGGCGGGGTTGATGTGTTTTTCAATGTAGGGGAGAATGTCGAGGCGAATGCGGTTGCGGGTGCCTTCCGGCTCAAGGTTGGTTTCGTCGATGCAGTAGGCAAGCCCTTCGCGGGAAAGGTATTCCTCAATTTCGTCGCGCCGCACAAAAAGGAGCGGGCGGATGATTTTGTCGCGCCGTGGCTGCATGCCGGTAAGTCCGGTAAGCCCGCTGCCGCGCGTCATATGCAAAAGGACGCTTTCGGCTTGATCGTCCATATGGTGGGCAACGGCGATGAGATCGGCGTTAAAGTGCGCGCGCGCGCGCTCCAAAAACGCGTAGCGCTCCTCGCGGCCAGCCTGTTCCACCGTTTGCTTGTTGGCTTTGGCGAGTGCAGGAATATCTGCGCGCTCAAAGTAAAAAGGCACACCGTAAAAGTCGCACAGATCGCGAACGAACTGCTCGTCGTGGTCGGCGCTCTCACCGCGGATGCCGTGGTTGAGGTGCGCCGCGCACACCTTGAACTCCATGGCTCCGCTAAGGGAGAGCAGCGAGGTAAGAAGGGCTACGGAATCCGCACCGCCGCTCACGCCGCACACCACCGTATGGCCACGTTCAATGAGGCCGTAGGTCTTGATCGCTTCTTGCGCCTTGTGCTGCATAAACAAAAAACCTCCGCGTCTTTCTCCCGCGACTAGGGCGGAAAAACCACCGTGCCGCCGCTGTGCTTTGCTTCAAAAACCATTCGTACAGACGCAGCGAAACCGCCGCGCCCATGTATTTTAAGAAAAGCAAACGCCGTAAAGAATGCCGAAAGGTGATTCAAGTATACTCGTCCCAAGCGGATTTGACAAGGGAGCAGGGCGAACCTATAATAAAAACAGGCCTTTCGGGCGCTTGCTCGTGTGCGCGTTTTTTACGGTGGCGCGGCGCTTTTTCAAGTGTTCGTACGGCAAATTTTACATGTTTTTTGGAGCACAGGCTTTTATGAAATTAGGCGTCGTCGGCTTGCCCAACGTGGGCAAAAGCACCCTGTTCAACGCGATCACACAAGCGGGGGCGCAAGCCGCCAATTACCCGTTTTGCACCATCGAGCCCAATGTAGGTATCGTGGCGGTGCCGGACGAGCGCCTTAACGCGCTCGCAAAAATGCACAATCCCGAGAAAATCACCCCCACCGCAATCGAGTTTGTGGACATTGCGGGGCTTGTGCGCGGCGCGTACAAGGGCGAAGGGCTTGGCAACAAGTTTCTTTCGCACATCCGCGAGGTGGACGCCATCGTGCATGTGGTGCGCTGCTTTGACGACGAAAACATCGTGCATGTGGACGGCTCGGTCGACCCCATCCGCGATATGGAAACCATCAACATCGAGCTGATTTTCGCCGACATCGAAACGCTTGAAAAGCGCATTGACCGCGCGCAAAAAAACAGCAAGTCGGGCGATAAGAAATACCTTGTCGAGCTTGAGCTTTTCACCCGCCTTAAGGCGCATCTTGAAAGCGGAAAGCCCGTAAGGAGCATGGCGCAAACTGCTGACGAGCGCGAGTTCGTAAAAGGGCTTTTCCTGTTGACGGACAAGCCGGTCATTTACGTAGCAAACATCGCGGAAAGCGATATCGGAAAAGACCTTTCCGCCGTGCGCGAGCTTTACGCCGCGGCCGCTTCTGAACATGCGGAGGCGCTCACCATTTGCGCCAAGGTGGAAGAGGAAATGGCCGCCCTTTCGGAAGAAGAAAAGAAAATGTTCCTCGAGGCGCTCGGCATCGGCGAGAGCGGGCTTGATAAGCTCGTGAAGGCGTGCTACAAGCTCCTTGGCTTGATAAGCTTTCTCACCGCAGGCCCCAAGGAGGTTCGCGCGTGGACGGTGGAAAAAGGCGCAAAGGCACCGCAAGCCGCAGGCAAAATCCACAGCGATTTCGAGCGCGGCTTCATCCGAGCGGAAATCGTGCATTACGATACGCTGATGGAATTGAAGTCCATGCAGGCGTGCAAGGAAAAAGGCCTGATTCGCTCCGAGGGCAAAGAATATGTGATGCAGGACGGCGACATCGTGCTGTTCCGGTTCAACGTATAAGCGCTGACGCGCTTTCGCGCGAGCGCCGTACCGTCGCCCGCGCGAGGCTGACGTGATTTCGCTGAAATGTTATACCGCCATTTTAGCGAGATTTACGCGGTTTGCCTAAAATGCTGCGCATTTCCGGGCGGCAAACCGCGCAAGGTGTCCTTTCCGCCGCACATGTCGCCGGAAAGGACGGATTTATAAGGTGCGATCCGTAGGGAGGGATGCCTTCATTCCGCCGCCGGTATACTTTTTTGGGGAGGTTCCATGCGCACCGAAAAGGAAATGTTTGAGCTCATCCTTGGCGTCGCAAAGCGCGATGAGCGCGTGCGCGCGGTGTACATGAACGGCTCGCGAGCCAATCCCAATGTGAAAAAGGATTTGTTTCAGGATTACGACATCGTTTATGCCGTAACTCAAACCGCATCCTTTTTGCGTGAACCAAGTTGGATAAGCGTGTTCGGCGAGGTTCTTGTAATGCAGGAACCTGAGCTTATGGACCATACGCTTGGTAAAAAAACGGACTTTGACGCACGCTATGCCTACCTCATGCAGTTTGCCGACGGCAACCGCATCGACTTAACGCTCCTTTCCTTGCCGCAGCTTCAAAAAGAATACGGCGAAGATGGGCTTACCGTGCCGCTTCTCGACAAGGACGGCATTTTAAAGCCGCTTGGCGCGCCGACGGACGAGGAGTTCTGGGTTAAGCGGCCAACGCAAGCGCAATATGCCGCCTGCTGCAACGAGTTTTTTTGGGTCGCGCCCTATTGCGCAAAAGGCCTGTGGCGAAATGAGCTTCTTTACGCAAACGAAATGCTCTTTCACTACGTTCTCGAGCAGCTTAAAAAAATGCTTTCATGGCATGTGGGAACCCTTACGGGGTTTCAGGTGAGCATGGGAAAGGCGGACAAACGCCTTGTGGAGTTTCTTCCGCCAAAAGATTGGGAACGCCTGACGCGCGTCTTTTGTGCCGACAGCACAGAACGTGCATGGGAAGCGCTTTTTTCAGCCTACGGGTTGTTTGTGGAATACGCAAAAAGGGTTGGGGACGTACTCGGCTTCGTATACAACGCCACGGAGGGCGAAAATAGCTTTCTTTATACAAAGCGCGTCTGCTCGCTTCCGCCCGACGCAATGGAAATTTTTTGACCCCGTTTGGAGGAACACCGCATGATGGTTACCGCGAAGGGGCGCTACGCGCTCCGCATGATGATTGACATCGCCTTGCAGCCCGAGGAGGTGTGCGTTTCGCTGCGCGACGTATCTTCCAGGCAGGACATTTCCGTAAAATACCTCGAGCAGATCGCCGCTCAGCTTACAAAGGCCGGCCTCCTGCGAAGTGTGCGCGGCGCGCAGGGCGGTTACTTGATGGCAAAAAGACCGCACGCCTGTACCGCGGGCGAGGTGCTACGCGCCGTAGAGGGCAACCTCGCGCCGACGGGAACCCCAGCGGGGGAACAACCTGCGCATGAAAACAGCGCCGCATGCGCGGCGGCAGGCTTTTGGGAAGGCTTCGACCGCGCCGTAAACGCCTATGTCGACGGTGTGACCTTGCAGGATATGATCGACGCGCAGGCCGCGCGCGGCTACGATTACAGCATTTAAAACGAATAAATTGGACTGAAAACAGATAGAAAAGCTTCATGCCGCGCATACATGCGCGGCATTATTATGTTGACGAAACAGTATTATACAATGTATAGTATATGAAAAATCGCGAACCAACCGGAGGAAATTGTGGAAGAACAGAAAAAAGGTTATCCGCTCTTTAAGATGCTTTCGCGCCTGTTAAAAAACGCCGCGAAGGCGGACAAGGGAATTTTTGGCCTGTTTGGGATATACACGCTGGCTGCGGCCGTGTATCCCTTTTTTGCGGTGGCGCTCCCGAAGCTTGTGCTCGGTACGCTTACGGCCGGCGGGGAAAGCACGGTGCAAGACATTGTTTTGATTGCACTCGGCTACCTTGCTGCAGCGGGGCTTTTCAACTATTTGAAAAACGATGCGTACGGTAGGGGATACCCTCGTATTACGATGCTTCGTATGGGCTTTATTCGCGATATGAACTACAAGCTTCTCAGCGCGGATTACCGCTACATGGAGGATGCCACATTTTTTGAAAAAAACAACAAGGCGCTCGAATCCGTCAGCAGCAACAGCAACGGCGTTGAACGCGTGTACCATATGCTGTTTGAAACACCTGCGGTGCTTATCTCCATCCTCGCGCTTTCGACGTTCATTGGACTTCTTGATGTTTGGGTGCTCTTGGGGCTTATTTTTAACATCGCTGCCACGGTGTGGGTGCGAAGCCGCACGCATGCCTACCGTTACGGCCTGCGCGAGCCCATTTCTCACGCCGAACGAAAAAAGAGCTATTATACCGGTACCACCTATGACTTTGCTGCCGGCAAGGACATTCGCCTGTACGACTTAAAAAAGCGCATCCTTGCCAATTATGACCGTGAGATTGCGGCATATAAGGCGCTCATGAAGAAAATCGCCGGTCGGGAGTATGCGTTTGGCTTCGCGGGCCTTTTTGCGCTGCTTGTAAGCAGTGCGCTCACCTACGGGGTTCTTATCTACAAGACCGTGAATGGCATGTCCATCGCGGATTTTAGCATGTACCTTGCAGCCACGGTTTCCCTGGGCGCGCTCATGAACACACTTGCGGAAAACCTTGCGAGCCTTTACAGCGAGGGCCAGTATGTGGACGATTACTTCCGCTTCATCGAAACCGACCTCAACCCCGCGAGCGGCGACATGCCTGCTGTGAAGGACGGCACGCTTCGCGTTCAATTTAAAAATGTGAGCTTCAAGTATCCGGGTACGGAGCAGTACATTTTCAAAAATCTAAATCTTACCGTTGAAAAAGGCGAAAAGCTTGCGGTAGTGGGCATCAACGGCGCAGGAAAAAGCACACTTATAAAGCTTCTCACAGGTCTTTTCGACCCGACCGAGGGAGAAATCCTCATCAATGGTATCCCGACCACCTCGTATTCGCGTGCGGCGCTTTTCTCTATGTTTTCCGCCGTGTTTCAGGATGTGAACGTTGTTGCCTACACCATCCGCGAAAACGTCGCCTGCGTTTCAAACGGTGCGGACGAGGCACGCGTGACGGATGCGCTTCGCCGCGCGGGGCTTATAGAAAAGGTTCAGGGCTATGAAAAAGGCCTCGATCAAATGCTTTTAAAAATCATCGATGAAAAGGGAACGGAGCTTTCGGGCGGCGAGGCGCAGAAGCTTTCCATTGCCCGCGCGCTCTACAAGGATGCGAACATGGTGATTATGGACGAGCCCACCGCCGCGCTTGACGCGCTTGCGGAGGCGGCGATCTACGAAAATTTCAACGACCTCATCGGAGGGAAGACGGCGATATTTATTTCTCATCGGCTTGCGAGCACAAAGTTTTGCAACAACATTGCCTTTTTCGACGGCGACGGGCTAAAGGAATACGGTTCACACGAAGAACTTATGCAAAAGCGCGGCGTGTACTACGAAATGTTTACCGTGCAGGGCAAGTACTACAACATGGAAAACGAGGAGGCCGCCCATGCGTGAAAACATCAAAAAGCTCGCAGCGTTTCTGAAGCTTTCGTGGAAGGTTTCGCCGTCGTATATTCTACTTGTAGCGCTCAACACCGCCACGGGTTTTTTGCAGGTGCTTTCCAATGTTTTGCTGCCCAAGTACCTCGTGGACGAGCTGACGGGCGGAAAAAACGTTTCCATGCTCCTTCTCTGGGGCGGCCTCATTGTAGGGCTGAATGTGCTATTTGCGCTCCTTGGCAACACCATGACGCGCCTTATGCGCGTTAAAAACCCGTATGTTAACGATAAACTGCAGCAGGCGCTTGGCAAAAAGATCATGGACGTTGATTTTGCATGTTTAGAAAATCCGTACTATCTCGATTTGAAGGAGCGCGCGGCATTCGCGCTCAACAATCAAGGGGCGCTGTACGCGCTGATCGAGGCGTTTGCAAACGTTGTGAAAAACGCATTCACCGTGGCGGGGCTTCTTGCGGTGCTTTTAACGTTCAGCCCCGTGCTTGTTGCCGTTCTTGCTGCAACCATCGGTGTGACGCTGGCGGTGAACGCATCGTTTTCCAAATACCAGACGAATTTCTTTCAACAGATCATCCCGGTCAACCGCAGGTTCGGCTACTTCTTTGGGCAGTGCTTCAACGATAAGCTGCAAAAGGACATCCGCCTCTACGGCATGGACGGAATGATGATTGAAAGCGTGGAGCGTGAAAACAGCGAAATCAACGCATGGTTCGGCGAGTTTTGGAGGAAAAACGGCCGTATTACAGGCGTTTACGGCATCATTGGCGATCTTCAGGCCGCGCTTGTGTATGGTTATACGGGGCTTCGCGCGTTTTCAAACACACTCGGACCCAAAATCTCGCTCGGTGCGTTCACCATGTACATTTCTGCGGCCATTTCCTTTACGGCAGCCATTACCGAAACAGGAAACGGGCTTGTAAGGCTTTTTCAACACCTTAGCTACCTCGACCCGTTTATGGAGTTGATGGCGTTGCCGGATGAACGTGAGCAAAAAGGCGACCCGTTCCCCGAAACGGTCGAATCCATCGAGTTTGAAAACGTAACCTTCCGCTATCCGGGCGCGGAGGCGCTGGTGCTCAACGGCGTTTCCTTCAAAATCGAGAAGGGTGAGAAAATTTCGGTGGTGGGGCTCAACGGCGCGGGGAAAACCACGCTCGTAAAGCTTTTGTGCAGGCTTTACAAGCCGACATCGGGCAAGATTTTTATCAACGGGCGCGATATTTTTTCCTACGACAACGAAAGCTACCGCAAGCGCATCGCCGCCGTGTTTCAGGATTATAAGCTGTTCGATTTTACCATCGAGGAAAACGTCACCTGCGGCGAGGCGGGCGAGGACACCACACGCGCCATGGAGCTTTTGGAAAAGGTGGGCCTGAAAGAGAAGATAGATGGCCTTAAAAACGGCATCCGCTCCCTGTTCGGCAAGGCGTATGACCCCGAAGGTGTGGAGATGTCCGGTGGGCAGAACCAGAAGGTGGCAATCGCCCGCGCGCTTTATAAAAATGCTTCGCTCATCATCCTCGACGAGCCGACGAGCGCGCTCGACCCGCTTGCCGAAGCGGAAATCTACGAACAATTCAACAGCCTTGTGGGTGAAAAAACGGCGCTTTATATTTCGCACCGCATGTCCTCAAGCGTCTTCTGCGACCGAGTGCTTGTGCTGGAAGACGGCGTTGTGCGAGATTTTGATACACACCAAAACCTCATGAAAAAAACAGACAGCCTTTATTGTAAGCTGTTTGAAGCGCAGGCGGAAAACTACCGCGTCGAGCCCTCCACTTTCTAAAAACAAGCATATTGAAACAAAAGGCGGTAGTATCAATAAAAAACCGCCTTTTTTGTATGCGCAACTATGGCAAAATGATGAACACATGATATAATTAGAGGAAGAATTTGGGAGTTGTGAATTTTGTCGTATCATGAAGCATGGGGGGAACATATGGATTTCAAATCTATTGAAAAGTTGTGCCTTGGCTGTCTGGGAGAGATGAACGAAAACGAACGTTATTGCTCGCAATGCGGTTTCGACAACGAACAGCCCAAAGAACCGCATCATCTTGCGCCAAGAACCATTCTCGCGGGTAAGTACCTTGTGGGAAAGGTGCTTGGTGAAGGCGGCTTCGGCATCACTTACCTCGGCTTCGATTTGAACTTGAACATCAAGGTCGCCATCAAGGAATACTTTCCCTCAGGCTTTGTAGCGCGCTCCGGTAACGGCGCTACCGTTACGCCTTTTACGGGTTCAAGCGCTGATTATTACGGCAACGGCATTGAAAAGTTTTTGAACGAGGCGCGAAGCCTCGCGCGGTTCCATAACCTCGACGGCATCGTCGAGGTGCGCGACTTTTTCCGTGAAAACGGCACCGCGTATATCGTGATGGAATTTGTGGAAGGGGAAAACCTGCGTACGGCGCTCGAACGGCGCGGCGGAAAAATACCCGCAGCCGAGGTGATGGCGCTGATGATGCCGCTTGTTTCCTCGCTTGCCAAGGTACACCAGACCGGTCTTGTTCACCGCGACATCAGCCCCGATAACATCATGCTCACGCCCGACGGTAGGCTGAAGCTTTTAGATTTCGGCGCGGCGCGTGACGTTGCGGGCAGCAAGAGCGTTTCGGTGGTTTTAAAACCCGGCTATGCGCCCGAGGAGCAGTACCGCACCCACGGCGAGCTTGGTGCGTGGACAGATATTTACGCGCTTTGCGGCACCATGTATAAGCTGATTACGGGCGTGACGCCGCCCGAGTCGATTGAACGCCTCGCGGGAGATACGCTTCAGGCACCCTCGCACCTTGGCGTTTCCATGAACCCTGCCCAGGAAGCCGCCATCCTGCGTGGGCTTAGCGTGCGAAAAGAAGGCCGTTTTGTGACCACCGGCGAGCTTTATGCTGCGCTTTACGGCGGAGCTGCGCAGACGGTTCCGGGTACATTCGCGCCGCAAGCGCAGGCGGCCTACGCGCCCCCTCAGCAGGGCGGGGCGAGTTATACCCCGCAGGGGCAGTATACGCCGCCTGCGACCAATCAATGGATGTCCGGTGGGCAAGGTGGCTTTGCCAAGCTGTGGCAGGAAAAGAAAGGGCTTTTAATCGCCGGGTTCGGCGGCGTAGCGCTGATCGTGATCCTTCTTGTGGTACTTCTCACCAAGGGAAACGGCAGCACGCCCGCCAATGTTGATGTGCTTGCTTCGCCTTCGGCAACGGTACCCGCGGCAACGCAAAACCTGCCCGCGGCGAACGAAGCAACGCCCTCGCCTGAGAGCACCATGCCGGCCGATTATGTTGCGCTCATCGATCCCTCAAAGTTCTTCGAGCAGAGCCCGAAAACCGTGCAGACGGCCGACGGTACGGAGTACACCTATACGGGAATGGACTCGTTCATGGCCATCAATTACATCTCGCTGCTCATTTCTGAGGGTTACGACGTTGATGTAATTGCCGAGAACGGGGTGCTTTTCACCATTACGCAGGGCAATGCTGTGGTCACCTTCGAGGTGGGGGATGACGTTTTCTCCATGACCATGATTTGTCCGTCCACGGTGGCGCTTGTGCTTTCTGACGCGCCCGTTACCCAGCACTACCTCGATAACAACGGCCTTACCATCGACCAGTGGATTGACCTTGGCAGTACGTCCGCATATAGCTATTCGGGTCGCAACTATATGGGCAACTCCAATGCAAACAACCAAAATTACTCCGAGGTTGCACTGCAGGGCGACATCCTTTACGTTGCAGACAACAACACGCATTCGGGCATCTACTCGGTGGATTGGACGACTGGCAACACCATAACCCAGCTTACCGACGATACGCGTTATCTTTGCAACCTCAACGTCGTAGGACGCTATCTCTACTATACCTCGGTAGAAGGAAGTGGCGACAACCGTAGTTACTACATGTACCGCGTGCCGGTCGATGGTAGTGCGCAACCTGAAATCTTCATTTTCGACGCGAAGAACATCATCACCTACGGTGATTACGCTTATTACAAAGACGCTGACGTCGATGCGCTGATACGCTGCAACTTGAGTTCGCCCAGCATGGAGTATGTGCTTTCCGAAGCCGGCTACTTCCAAAATATCGTGGGCGGCCGCATTTACTGCGCGGATTCGGGAAGTTCCACGGGCATCTACTCCTATGCGCTCGACGGCAGTGATGAAACATTTGTGTTCGATGCGGATTGCTATAGCATGACGGTGCACGGCGGCTGGATTTATTACCTTACGTCGGCCGACAAAGGTTCAAGGCTCAGGCGCGTCGACCTTGATGGGGAAGGCGACGAGCTTTTGATCGACGAGGCGATCCACACGTTCTGCGTGAACGCGGGAAGCATTTATTACTCCACCGAAGATGACTATGTGCTTAAGTGCTACGATACTTACAACGGTTCCACGGAGCAGCTTGCATCTTATGGCAAGTTCCCGACGCTTATCGAAAGCGCGACCGATATCTCACTTTTCTTCAACGATGAAAGCGGCAATCTGTGCCATTATAACTTCAACAACGGCACCGGAACGCCGATCGATCTAAGCTGAGAGTTTTGGGCGAAGAAGAACGCCATGCGCTGAGAAAATGCGTGCTATACTTAAACAAAATTGACGGGGGTAACATTTATGCAAATGAAGCAGTGTCAGAGCGGCCATTTTTATGACGCGTCTAAGTTTTCCGAGTGCCCGTATTGCGCAAGCCCCGCCGGCGCTCCGGATCGTGCGCCGCAGCCGCAACGCGGTTCGACGGTAGCCATTGTGGAACCGGAGAAAAAGGATTCCTCCATGCGTACCGTCGCCGTGATGGAACAGCAGGTGGGCTTTGACCCCGTGGTGGGCTGGCTCGTGTGCGTGGATGGCGCGGAAAAGGGGAAAAGCTTTGTGCTGCATGCCGATAATAACTTCATCGGGCGCGACCCCAAAATGGACGTTTGCCTCAAAGGTGACGCCACCGTTTCCGCTTTCAACCATGCAATCGTCAGCTTTGATACACGCGACGGCATCTTTTACTTTTCCGCCGCCGACGGGCGCAGCATCGTGCGCTACAACGGCAAGGCGCACTTTGGCACCACGCCCCTAAGCGCGTATGACGAGCTCGAAATCGGCAGCACGAAACTTGTGTTCATGCCGTTTTGCGGGGAAAAGTTCAAATGGATGTGATCCTTCGCTGGCTTGTAGAGGCAAAGCTCCTTGGTATTTCCGCCTACATATGGGTCGCAGCGCTGCTCGTTGTGATCGCCGTGCTGTTAGTTTTGAGTGTGTTTATGAATAAAAAAGGAAGGCGTACCGCGCCGCGTGCGGATGCCGTGAAAAGAGAGGGTATGCGCACGCTTGAACCGCACAAAACATCGTGCGGGCTTGAAGTTTCCAATGTTCACGGAATCGGCGCACGCAGCTACCAGCAGGACGCGTTTGCAGTAAGCCCGCTTGGTGATGCTACGCTTTGTGAAAGCAAAGGCGTGCTTCTCGCGCTGGCTGACGGTATGGGCGGCATGACCGATGGCGGCAAGGCAAGCGCCATCGTAATCGACACGCTTTTAAAAGGCTTTTTGGAGGGCGCTTTTGCTGAGGATCCTTCTGTAGGCCTTGCGTCGCTTCTTTATAGCGCCGGTGCCAAAGTGCAGTCGCTTGATAACAGCGGCTCGACCGCCATCGGTGCGGTGGTGCGTGGCTGCAAGCTTTATTTTGCAGCCTGCGGTGACAGTCGATTGGCGCTTTTTCGCGGCGGCGCTCTTCTTACGCTCAACCGCGAGCAAAACTATGCCGTTATGCTCGACGACCGCGCTGCGCGCGGAGAAATTGCATATTGGGAGGCGCTTAGCGACCCGCAGCGTCACGCGCTCACAAGTTACGCAGGCTCGGCGCACATCAAGGTGGATAGAAGCCTCACCCCCATCGCCCTTTGTGAGGGCGATATCATCATTCTTATGAGCGACGGCGTTTACAACGCACTTTGCGACGAGGAACTTTGCTCCTATTTAAAGGGAGATCTGTACGAGGCCGCGGAGCGGATTGAGCGCGCCATCTTAGAAAAGAACCTCGAGGAACAGGATAATTTTACAGCCATCCTTGCAAAATTTAATGCTGCTGAGGGGGAATAACATATGAAAAGAAAGTTTGCCGCAACCATTCTCGCGCTCATGCTTGTGCTTACGCTTGTTCCTATAACCGGCGCTCTTGCCGAGGGGAACCAGAAGGTTCTCGACGCGAGAAAAAGCGTGGTGCGTGTTTACACCGAATCCTCCTATATGGGCGAGGCGTACATTGGCTCCGGCATCTGCCTTGGCAAAACCGGAAACGATGTGGAATACATCGCTACCAACCGCCATGTGGTGCTCGACAGCGACGGTAACATGTGCGACGTCATCTACATCGTGCTTGACAGCTTTCAGAATTTTGAAAGCGTAATTCCTGCGTCTGTCGTGTATTTCGACGTGAGTGTTGACTACTGCATTTTAAAGGTGGAAACGCCCATCACTTCGCGCGTTCCCATCACCATGCTTTCGAGCGAAACGGTTGAGCCTACGCAAAAGGTATATGCGCTTGGCTTCCCCGGAACGGCTGACGACCTTAACGACATCGGCGGCGTGCTGCCCTCGCGCGTTGATGACGTAACCGTTACAAGCGGTACGGTCACCAAAAACCATGCGTCCAGCGACGGCGCGGATTTTATCCAAATCGACGTTGCGGTAAACGGCGGCAACTCCGGCGGCCCGCTCGTAACCGAAGAGGGTTACTGCGTGGGCATCAACTCGTTTGGTGCTGTACGCGGGGAAGCCACCAACGGCGCGATCTACATCGACTATGTGTTTAACGCGCTCGAGGGCCTTGAAGTGGAATACATGCTTGCCGGCGACGAAGCGCCCGCCCAACCCGATACGAGCGCTATGCCTACCGCCCCTGTTGAACCTGAAAAGGACAATACCCTTCTTTATGTGATCATCGGCGCGGCGGCGCTTGTTGTGATTGTGGTCGTTGTTGTGATTGCCGCCTCCTCCGGCAAGAAAAAAGCCCATCAACCGCAGCCGGTACAGGCCGCGGCGAGCGCGCAACCCGTCCAGCCTGTGCAGCGCACGGTGGCCGTTAATGCACCACAAGCCAATCCCCAGGGCGCGGCGTTTTCGCTGGTAGGCACCGCGTTTTCGGGGAGCGTATTCGCCGTGAAGGAGAGCGTGGTCATCGGCCGTAATTCCGACAGCTGCAACATTGTGTATCCGGAAGGCACCCCGGGCATCAGCTCCGTTCACTGCCGCGTGGCGCTTGTGAATGGCGCTTTGAACCTTTATGACCTCAACTCATCCTATGGCACCTACCTTGAAAACGGCGTAAAGCTTGAACCCAACCGCCCGTACCCCTTGCACGAGGGTGACAGCTTCTACCTTGCAAAACGTGAAAACACCTTTACGGTCGTGAGGAGATAACCAATCTCATGAAAAATCAAACGTTTTATGCCCGTGCGGGGCATGGAGCCATAACGGTAAAGGATGTGTTCTCCGAAACCTTTAAAAAGCATGGCGCCGGTGACGGCGCCAAGCTTTTTATGGCAGGTACGCCCTTATCGACCCCCTCGGAAGCAGAAATGCTTTCGAGCTGGCAAAAACCCTTTGTGTATGCGCGCGTGCTCGGCGTAGGGCTTTTGTTCACGCTTTTGATGTACGTGCTGGTGCTCATGGGTGTTAGCGTGGCTGTGCCCGCATTTTTATTCTTAGGCTGTTTTGTGATGCCGCTTTCTATATTAATGTTTTCTTGGGAAGTAAACATCCCAAGAAACATCCCGCTTTACACGGTGCTGTTCATTTTTTTGATCGGCGGTGCGCTTTCCCTTTTGTTTACAATGCTGCTCCACAATGTGGTAGGGCTTAACGCTACGGTGCTTGCCGGGCTTACCGAGGAACCCGGTAAACTTTTCGCGCTCGCACTTTTTTTGCGAAAGCCCGATAAAAAGTACATTTTAAATGGAATGCTTATTGGCGCAGCGGTCGGCACGGGCTTTGAGGCGATTGAAAACGCTGGCTATGCATTCAACGCGCAGGACCCTGTGGGTTCGCTTATGATGCGCGGCTTCCAGTCGCTTGGCGGGCACATTATGTGGGCAAGCCTTTACGGCGGCGCGCTCGCCACGGTAAAGGGTGAGCAGCCGCTTAAGGCAAAGCACTTCGCCGACATCCGCTTTTTGAAGTATTTCGGTGCATCGGTGCTTTTGCATACGCTGTGGAACAGCGGCATCAGTATTGTGTACCTGCCGCTTGTTGGGGATCTTTGGCAGCTTATTTTGATCGTTGCGGTGCTGTGGCTCCTGTTCGGCATGCTAAAAGCGGGGCTCAAGCAGGTGGTGGATGCGGCAAACGCCGCCTCAGGCGCGGGAATGCCTATTTACGAGGTCGATGCGGTACCTTCTAAAGTGGGTGGGGGCGGCGGTGCTTCCTTGCCCGCTTACGGGAAAACTGTAGCCATGAACCCACAGCTTTCACCGCAGTCACAATCGATGCTTGTATGTGCCGAGGGGCAGTTTGCGGGCATGGAGATCGCCCTTAAGCAAGGGAGCCGCCTCGTTTTGGGTCGCGATCCGAGCCGCGCCAACCTTGTGCTGGGAAACTCGCTTGTAAGCGGCGCGCATTGCGCCGTTTGGGCGGAAAACGGCACGGTGTATGTGTGCGACCTCGGTTCCACCAACGGCACCTTTGTGGACGGGCAAAAGCTTTTGCCAAACGCCCCGCGCGCGCTTTTGCCCGCCTCGCGGTTTTGGCTTGCGGATATGGCGGAAATTTACTTTGCAAAAAAATGCTGATGCTTTTTTAAAAAGACGCGGAGAACATACTTTTGTAACAAATGGTTAAAATAAGGGGCGGAAACAGGGAACTGTTTCCGCCCTTGGCACGTTATATAGGTGAAGCTTGGCCTTGCAGGCGGCTTTGCGCAGGATTCGACAGCAAAATGCAAAAAGTTTATTACAAATTTTTAATATTTTGCTTGACGAACGCTTTGGCGGATGGTATAGTAAGGCATACCAAGGGAGAAAGCTCCCAAAAAGCCGGCAAAGCGAAGGATGGTG
>JAEZGQ010000198.1 GCA_023416895.1 Bacillota bacterium
CTTGTCTGAATGACGATGGTACAATTACGGTTACATTTGGCGACGATCAAAATGGTGTTCACACGGGCAAAAACACGTGTTCCTGTGGTTCGATTAAAAAATTAAAACAGCCTTTCTCCATTTCGCCCACATACTGCGGTTGTTGTGCAGGGCACTTCTTGTATCACTATCAAAACGCTTTGGGAGTAAAGCTGAAATTGAAAGAAATCAATTCATCACCACTTAATACAAACGGTGAAAAGCCTTGCAAATTTACATTTGAAGTTCTCGATTAACACGGCATTGCTAAGTATAATGTAAAGCTTTCAAATTCCAATCTATCTGCACAAAGATATCCTTGCGCCGCTTGCAAGGGCATGGCCCCGCTCCGATTCGCAATGCGTATGAATCGACCCGAGCGGGGCGCTACCCGCGCTCATAGCAAGGAGCACTCGTCATTTTGCAAAATAGATATGAGCTGATACCCAAAGAAGTTATCGGTCACGCGTATCACAAGATGCAGGTCTTGTAATCCGGACGGCCCTTCAACGTCAGGCCATCCTTGCTCAAAAACGATATAGAAAAACCCCTCGCCAAGCGACCGTGCACTTTTATAGACCAAAAAGGGGGGGAAGGGATGTGATACTACGAATCAAACCTCCTTCTGATAGAGCGCCAAAAAAGGGCCGTATCGCGTCTTCTGCGATACAGCCCGTAGTTCCCACGTCCCCGAAAACCTCGGGGGTTTTTATTTTTAAAACGATAAGCGCTTATTGCTTGGCTACCATCAACGTGATGATGCGGTCCATGCCGAGGCTTTCTTTGGTAAGCGTTGCCTCCGGCTGGCGCAGGCGATGGATGGAGCAGTCTTTTGCGGCATTCAAAAACGGCAGCACGCCGGAGAGCTTTTCCGCAAGGTCCTTTCGCATTTCGTCTGTTTTGTAATGCATGGGAATGACGACTTTGGGTTTGAGCATGTTGCAAAGCTCCAAAGCTAGCTTGCTGTCGATGGTGTATGTGCCGCCTATGGGCACCAAAAGCACGTCGATCATGCCGAGTTTTTGAAGGGTTTCCTCGTCCGGAAGCACGCCGATGTCGCCCGCGTGCAGCACGCGAATACCGTCGAGCTCCACCACAAACATCATGTTTGAACCACGCTTTTTGCCATGTGCGTCGTCGTGCCACCACGGCACGCCCACAATGGTAACGCCATCAAGCTCGTGCACGCCTTCTTCGGTCACGCGCACGGGGTCGTTAATCGCGAGCGCAAAATTGTTGTGATCGTAATGGCCGTGGCTTGCGGTTACCACATCCGCCTTCATGGGCGCGATCATATAGCCGGTGGATGCGTCAGGCGGATCCATGAGGATACGCACGCCGGATTCCCCGGTGAGCAAAAAGCAGGAATGTCCGTACCATTTGATTTCCATTTACAAAAGCCTCCTTTTGTCGGGTTTTGCGGATGCGGCTGCCGCATTTTATTAATTCATACTCCCAAGCGCCGTCAACGCCTGTGCGATGCAGCGCGCTGCGCAGGCGCAGGCCTGCCCACTTTTTCCGTAAAGTTCCATGCGCTCTGTTAAGGGGAGGTTTTCCCCAAAGGAAAGCGCGTGCTCGGTGGCAAGCGTCAAGCGAATTTTAAGCGCCTTGTGATCGTCGAGACGCTCTAAAATGCCAAGCGCGCTCCATACCATGCGCCGTGCTTCCTTTTCGCAGCCGTCGCCGCCCTTTCTCGCAAGCATGAGCATGCGCGAAAGTGCATACTCCGCGCGGCCTTCCACGCGCGGCGGGAGCGTGGGAAAGGGCGTAAGCGCGTTTGTTTCTCGTACCGCGGCGTAAAAAAACGCGTCGGTCAACGAAAAACAAAGCCTTCCTTCGCTTTGAAACACTTGTTCCACAAGCTTTACCCCATAAAGCGTTTGCGGCTTTGCGTGGTCAAAGACAGCGAGCCTTTGGGCAAGAAATTCGGCGGGAATCTGAAGCGCGAGAGGGAGTGCGGTCGCGGCCTCGAACGCGTCGGGCGCGCAAAAGATTTGGAAAGGAGCCGCTTCAAGCTGCGCACCGTTTTTAAGAAGCGCGCATATCGCCTCTTTCACCAAAGCGTATGTGTTTTCCAAGGGCTTTATTCCTTCCCGCCATAGATTTGGGCATCTTGGCGCGGATTTAGAATAGAGTAATCTGTTTTTGTTTCTTTGTCAAAGAAAATTGTGGCAAATTTTCCACAAAGCCTACATTTCGGCAGCATTCGGCAAAAAAGCATAAAATGGGCGAAGTTTTAAAAAACATACCGAGCGCCGCACACAGAACCATGTTCTATGTGCGGCGCTCACTTTTGTGCAAGCAATTGCCCGCGCATGGCCTACATCACAAGCTGGCCGTTCTCAGTCTTGATGATCTGGAAGATCTGCTCTTCCTCGCCGGTCTGTGCGTTGATGTATACGATGTATTCGTTGTCGCCGTATACGCCCTTAAACTCATAGCAAAGCCTTTCGGTCTGCGGGGTGATGGGGATGAGCGCAAGCGCCGTCGATTGCACCGTGAGGTTTGTAGAGACGTAGCCCTGCGCTTCCTCAACCGTTATCGCGGGTGTTCCAATTTCGCGCTCAGTGTGGTTGAAGAAATAGTTGCGCGCATCCACGCCGAGGATCTCCATATCCTCTCTGTCCACCCATACTTTGATAAGATCGCTGTAAAGGATCACGTCGTTTTGCATCGCAGCGCAGTTGATGAGCGCCACGCCTCCGTAATACTGGGCGTAGGTAGCGGTCATTTTACCGTAGCCTTGCTCCTCAAGGTATTTCGTAGCGGCGTCGCGGTAGCGGTCGCGCTCGGCCTGATCTTCGGGAATTCCCTCGGTGTTGCTCTTTGCGCCCTTCATCATAGTGAGAAGCTTCCCGCCCTGCTGGGTTATGGAAATGTAAAGGTAACGCCCGTCCTGCGTGGTTGCCTCAAAATCGTAGGTAGGGATGGAGCCCTGCGATGGGCCGCTGTAACTAAGCTGTACGCCTTCGCCCGCATAGCCCATTGCCACGCCAAGCGCCTCGCCCTCGCTCACGGTGTTGCCGCTAAGCCCTTGAGGCTCGCGGTTTTGAGAGCTATCTGAATACGGGCCGTCGTAGATGAGCACAGGGAATTTGCTCGCGTTTTCATCCTGCTGTTTGTTTTCGCCGCCCTCATTGCCCGCGGCCTCGCCTGCCTGGTTAGCCTCCTGGGAGGCCTGGTCGCCAGACTGGTCGTTTTCCCCACCCTGCGCGGTTTGATCTTCAACATTTTGCGCGGAGGTATAGTACTCGTCGTTTGTGATGATGGCGTTTGGTATGTCGCCATTTTGCACGCGCGTGTTCAAATCGTTGGCAATGTTCGTGCAAGCGGTATAAAGGTCCTGAAGCTGCTTGGTGTCCTCTTCGGCCATGGGTTTGCCGGAAAGCGCCGTTTTGGTGAGGCCATGCGCGTAATCGCCAAGCTGTACCACAAAGCGGTTCAACTCCGCCGTGTCAATGTGCGAGGAGGGAATTTGCGACATCAGGCCTACACAGGTGCCGCTTTGGCGCCAAATGTCGTCAAGAAGCAGTACATACTGAGAGGGGGAGTTGACGACCATGAGCTTCGAAAGCGTTTTCTCGATGTTCGAGAAGCCGTCAGCAAGTTCCATGAAGGAGCGCTTGTACATATCCGCAGTGTTGCGCTGGTAATCCTCCGCACGCGCCGCCTGCGAAGAGCCCCAAAGGCTTACTGCGATGAGCGCCGCAGCAAGCAGCACCGGGATGAGAATACGTTCAATGAGATTTCTTGTTTTATCAGCCATGGCGTGCCTCACTTAAAGAAGGAATGGTTGCCGATTGAAAGAAGAACCGGCTTTGAAAGCATCCACTTGTTGGTGGCGGTTTTGGGGTTGTAATAGTACAAACACCCGCCGGTAGGGTCCCAGCCGTTTATTGCGTCGCGCGCGGCATTGATGCATGCTTCATCCGGTGCCAAGTTGATCTGTCCGTCGGCTACGGCGTCAAACGCGCCGGGCTGGTAGATAACGCCCGCAAGGCTGTTTGGGAACTCGGAACTGTCCACGCGGTTAAGAACGACCGCCGCAACGGCCACCTGCCCCTTATACGGCTCCCCGCGTGCCTCGCCGTATACGAGCTGCGCGAGCAAGTAAAGGTTGCCATCCTCGTTGGAAGAGCCACCCGTGCTGCCGCCTGAACTTCCCGTGTTTGCCTGCGTGGACATGCCAAGCGCCTTGAGCGTGGCCGCACCTGCGATGCCGTCAGCCGTCAGGCCATTTTTGCGCTGGAAGTTCTGCACGGCTGTTTTGGTGGCTGCGCCGTACTTGCCGTCCACCGCGCCGAAATAGTAGCCCCAGCGTTTGAGCTTTGTTTGCAGCGTTTTCACCTGCTCGCCCGTGGAGCCGACTTTAAGTGCCTCGGCTGCCGCGCCTGCGGGAATAAGATAGGTGAGAAGAAATACAAGCACCAGCATCAGCGCTAGCTTGTTTGCAAAAGCTCCGTGATTTTTCTCCATAACTTTCCTCCATCCGCTTCTTTGATGAGCTTGAGAAGCAGGCTGTCCAATTGCAGCCTTTCAACATCAATTTCTCCATTGGGAAGCTCCAGTATGCAAAGCGGAGGGAACATCACACACCACCAATTTTTTCCTTGACCGCTGCCCAGCACCACGCGCAGCGCCTCGTAGTCGCCGGCGGGGTATGTTTTTTCAAGATAAACGCGTTCAGGAAACGCAAACGTACCCACGTAAAGCTGCGCGCCGTAGGAAAAACCGTTTTCCTTTAAGGTGTTTTCGGCAACCGCGAGCAATGCCTCACCATCTGCCATGAGCGCCGCTTTTGCTGCTTCGCGGTCAACCGCACCGCGCATGTGAGCTGCCTCGTAGTTCAAAAGCGCGTCGCGTACCAATAGCTTTACACGCTGATCTTCTGGAGCGTCGCTGTTGGCGATGATATGCAGGCGAAATACGCTGTCAGAAAGAGACTCCGTGGCGGCATTGGCCTTTTCGTATGGTGTAAAAAGCAGTGTAACAAGGGCGCATCCAACCAAAAGAGCGGTTGCCGCCCGCAAAAAAGTACGCATACATTCCTCCATTTATGGCAAGTGTATCAATTATTTACGAAATGCGTGCTTTTTAACCGGAAACTGTTTATAATGCAGAGTATGGAGACAGTAAAGGCCTACGCCAAAGTGAATTTGACGCTGGATGTACTGAGAAAGCGCGGCGACGGGTACCACGACCTGCGCTCGATTATGCATTGCATCGACTTGTATGAGGCGGTTACGCTCGAGCCGGCCGATACCATATCAGTCAGCTGCGACGTACCCCTTCCCGAAAACAGCGCGACCTACCGCGCCGCACGCGCATACATGGCGCTTACGGGGTTTGGTGCGCACATCGGGATCAAAAAATTTATTCCCGACGAGGCGGGTTTGGGTGCGGCATCCGCAAACGCGGCTGCCGTGTTTTTGGGAATGCAGAAACTTTATGGCGCGCTGAGCGAGGAGCGCGTGTACGCGCTTGCCGCCATGATCGGTGCGGACGTTCCCTTTTGCATGATGCAGGGCTGTGCGCTCGCCGAGGGCATCGGTGAAAAGCTAACGCCCTTAAAGCGCATCCCGCTCGACCTTTTAATTGTAAAGAGCGCGAAGGGCATCAGCACCAAAACGCTGTTTTCCTCGCTTACGCTGCCCGTAAAGCACCCAAATACCCGCGCGGCGCTTCGTGCGGTGGAGCGTGGCGACGTGCGCGCGCTCGCAAAGCATATGCACAACGCGCTCGAGGAGCGCGCTTGCGCTTTTGTACCCGAGATCCGCGCGCTAAAAGAGCGGCTTTTAAAGGCTGGAGCGCTTGGCGCTACGATGACGGGTTCGGGTTCTGCGGTGGTGGGCGCTTTTGAAAGCGCCGTAGAGGCGCGAAGGGCTGCGAAGGAATTTACGGATTGTGAATTCGTTCGCGTCTGCCGCACAATTTGATTTTTTCGGCGTACATAAGTATAATAGACGGGTCAAAAGCTGCGCGTGTAAAAAGTGACATAAGCTGCTTTTTTGACAAGCTCGTGCGCGCCTTAGGCGCGCGGTTTTTGTGCCTCTTTACAGGCACGGTATGGTGTGGCATGAATGCCTACTGTTTTGATTTCTGCTTGGAGGGCCTATGGCGCATATCAGCGAACACAAAAAAATCCACCTCATCGGCATCGGCGGCTGCTCCATGAACGGCCTCGCCCAAATTTTGATGTCGCGCGGCTATCAGGTGCAGGGCTCCGACGCTGCGACGTCGCCGTTTACCGAACGCTTAAAGGAGCTTGGTGTGGATGTGACCATCGGTCACGACGAAAACAACGTGGGCGATGCGGATCTTATCATTTATTCCGCAGCCATCAAGCCCAACAATGTGGAACGTACCTACGGCGCTGCGCATAACATCCCTGAGCTTGAGCGTTCCGTGGCGCTTGGGCAGCTTTCCGAACATTATAAGCATGTTGTAGGCATTGCGGGCTGCCATGGCAAAACCACCGTTACCTCCATGCTCGCACTCGTAAGCGATGCTGGCGCACTTGACGCTACGGTGCATGTGGGCGGCTATGTGGAGTTTTTGCACGGCGGCGTGCGCTTAAGCGACAGCGACCTTTTCATTACCGAGGCGTGCGAATATGTGGAAAGCTTTCTCACACTTCGCCCCACCGTAGCCCTTATCAACAACATCGACGACGACCATCTCGATTATTACCGCGACATCGAGCACATCACCGAGGCGTTTCGTAAATTTCTTGCCTTGCTTCCATCGGATGGGCTTTTTATCGGTTGCTCCGACGATGTGCGTGTACGCGGCCTTCTTCATGAATTTGGGGGTAGAAAGATCTCCTATGGCCTAAGTGATGCGGACTATACGCCTGCGAACATCGCCTACGACGAGTTTGGTTGCCCGAGCTACACGCTTTTGTATCGCGGTAAGGCGCTTGGTAAGCTTACGCTCCACGTGCCCGGCGAGCACATCGTGATCGACTCCATGGCTGCAGCCGTTACAGCGCTTTCCCTCGGTGCGCCGTTTGACGCGGTTGTGCAGGCGCTCACGCGCTTTGTAAACACCCGCCGCCGCTTTGAGTATTACGGCGAGCGCAACGGCGTAAAGGTTTTCCACGATTACGCGCACCACCCCTCGGAAATCAGTGCCGTGATGGACGCCGCCTCCCGCTACCCGCACAAAAAGCTTTGGTGCGTGTTCCAATGCAACAGCTACACCCGCGCAAAGACCCTGTTTCTTGGGCATCTTAACTGTTTTTCCCATGCGGACACGGTGCTCGTGCCGGACATTTACCCCGGTCGTGAGAAGGACGACGGCACGGTTCACGCGCGCGATATGGTAAATGCCATCAATCAAAGCGGTGCCAAGGCCGTTTACCTTGCCACATTTGAAGAGATCCGCACTTGGCTCGATGAAAACGCCGCCCCCGGCGACATCGTGGTGACCTTGGGAAGCGGCGACGTTTACAAGCAGACCAACAAGCTTTTATAGTCAGACTCAGAATAGAAAAAGGCTGCCGCACGTTTTCTTTCGCGCGGCAGCTTTCTTTTTATTTTCGATTGCAGGTTTAGTCCCACAGCTTTTCGCTGTAAAGGCCTTTTTGCTTGAGTTTTTTGAGCGCCTCAATGGCATCCGGCTTATCTTCCTTATACGTAACGCCAAACCACCTGTCGGGTGTGTTGAGCACCTTAACGCTCGTTTTTCCGTCGCCCAGCGCGTAGCGCACAGCATTTGGAAGAAGGTCCTCGTATTTTTCGGGATTGGAACGCACGCCCGCCTCGAAGTTGCTGCGGAAGCCCGAATCCAGCCGGTCGAAAATGCCGTTCATAAAGCCCCAGCAGTTCATGGAAACCACGGTGCCCTTGGGAATGGGCGTAAAGTGTTCGCCGTCCACGGTGAAGGCGGCACATTCTTCGGTTTTTACCACTTTGAGCCGCTCGGTGATGTCGGTCAAATACCCCTTTTCGTTCACGACACAAATACCGCGCGCCACGGAGCCGAATTCCGTAAGCGTATTTTCAATGTTGTAGCCGACCATCGCGTGGGCATTGGGGTCGCTGCCGCGCGAAAGGAATTGATAAAGTTCCGAAAAGGCGTGAGGGCCGTAGTAGTCGTCCGCGTTGATGATGGCAAACGGACGGCCGTCTACCTCCTCGCGGGCGCAAAGTACGGCATGCGTGGTTCCCCAAGGTTTTTGCCTGCCTTCGGGGACGGAAAAGCCTTGGGGAAGCTTGTCGAGCTCCTGATAGGCATAGCGAACATTCATGCGCCCTTCCATGCGCTTGCCGATGCGCTCTTTAAAATCGTGTTCGATCTCTTTTTTGATGATGAAGACAACGTCTTGAAAGCCGGCTCTTTTCGCGTCGTAAATATCGAAATCGATGATGATGTTGCCCCATTCGTCCATGGGGTCGATTTGCTTGAGACCGCCGTAACGGCTTCCCATGCCCGCCGCCAAAATCGCCAATACAGGCTTGTGCATTGAGCTGACCTCCGAATGATTTTGTTTTCCTTAGTATACCACTTTTGCAAGCTTTCGCACAACCGCGCGGCGGTATAGGCGGCATGCGGTTACAAAAAGAACGGGGCATGGTAGAATGATGAGAAAGCAAAAAAGGAGGCCTCGATGGATTACGAAACCGTAAAAGCCTACTGGAACCAAGTGTTTTCTACGGAGCAAATTCTTGCGCCGCGCACCAAGCGCATTGGCAACGAAACGCTCGACAATGCGCTTGACTGGCTGTGCGAGGGCGCAGAAAGCATCCTCGACTTTGGCTGCGGCAACGGGTTGACACTTTTTTTGTGTGCGTTGCGCGGCACGAAAAGGCATAGGGGCATCGATCTTTCCCGAGCGGGCATTTCTCATGCGGAGCAGCTTTTTGGTGAAGACCCTTCCCTTGGCGAAGGTACTTTTTGGGAGGGCGGCGTGGAACTTCTTTTTACACTTCCTTCGAACAGCATGGACGGAGCAATCCTTTTTAACGTTACAGACAACCTGCTTCCTGCTGATGCTGCGCTTTTGATCAAGGAAACGGCGCGTATTCTCAAACCGGGCGGAAGGGCGCTTTTGAAACTCAATCCGCATCTCACAGCGGAGCAGATCGTTGCATGGAACATCAAAACCATAGAGGGCGATTTTTTGGACGACGGGCTGTTTCTTTGGAACAAGGATACCCGGTTTTGGCGAACCTTCCTTGCGCCTTATTATAACATCGTGTGCGAAGCCGACGTGTATTACGAGGAGCATGATCGGCACAACCGGCTGTTTCTTCTGGCGGCGCGCAAAACCATATAAAAAAGCGAAGCCATGCGCTTCGCTTTGTGTTGTTACCCCAAAGATGCTCGTTGCTACCTTATTGCTGTTCCGTTTGTGCGCTCTTGAGACGCGCTTCGCGCTCACGGGCAAGCGAAAGGTCGAGATGGCTAAAAAATTGGTCGATATCGCGGCGGTGGCGAAAAATGAACACGCGAAGCTCGGGGGTGTGGCACAGCCGTTCGATCAGCTCTTTTTGATTGAACTTCCAAATGTATTTGATAAATCTTGGGTCATAGCGTTCGCGCGGATCATCCCCGCGGTCGGCCTTGGGCCAAAGCGCGTGAGCGGCGAGGCGGCGAAAATACCCGAACAGGCATTTAAGGCGCGGCAGCTCAAAGCAAAAAACCGTATCCGCGCGCGAGAGACGCAAATTCATGGTGCCGCTGTAATTGCCGTCGAAAATCCATTCGTCGTCTTCCACGGTGCGGGTTTGCCACTCCACAAACCGCTGCGCGTCAGCCGGCTGCCATTTGCCAGCGTCGCCCGACCAAGCGTTGCGGTCGAGATGAAACAAGGGAAGCCCTGTGCGGTAGGAAAGTTCAGCGGAAAAATGGCTCTTCCCGCTGCCGGGCGAACCGATGACCATGATTCGTTTTCCGATGAAATTTTCCATAAAATAACAATAGCACAGGCCCAAATCATTTTCAATGCGGCTTTTGTTGCACTTAATAAAATTGGGATGTCGCAAATGCGGGGTTATCCTGCGCAAAAAGGGATATGCTCAAAAAAGGTGGCCCATTGGTAACGCGCAGCATATTTGCGCGCATGCGCTTCTTATGTTAATATGTACGAAGTACCGCACGCGCGTCCTTTTGATAAACGCGCGGCCTATTTGGCTTTTCCGGAGGTAACACATGCGCAGCAAGTATGCCATTGCGCGGCGTTCGATTTGGTATGTTCTTCGCGCCCTGCTCATTGCAGCGGCGGTTCTTTTGCTTGCATTGGGGTTGTTTCTCACGGGCATGAACGTGAGCAACCTTTACATTCTCACCACTGAGGGTATGGAGCTAAGGGCGGAAACGATCCTTTATCACAATTCGGTGCTGGAGCTTACCAAGTATTTCACCGAAGAATTCGTGCAAAACGACGCCACGCTGTATGAAGGTTTGTACGACGGGTTTACCATCAAAGCCTACAACTACCGCATCGACATCGAGAAGTTATCCGTAACGCCATGGGGAGATACGGCGACGTTTCGCGTCGTCGAGCGCATGCTCGACATTTCCGCCACGCAGAAAGATACCTCAGAAACCGCCGAAAAGCTTACCCTGCCGGATTGGACGGATGCCCGCTACGATGTGGTGTTCAAAAAGGTTGACGGCCGCTGGTACATCAAGGAGCTTCGCGTCATTGAACTTGACCCGGCCATGGAAGCAAAGCCCACGCCGGATATGAGCCTTATGCCGTCTGCTTCGCCCTCCGTTTCTCCTTCTGCCTCTCCCGTCGGCTAAGTTATGAAAACGCTCTGTGAATTGATCGGGCGCCCGGTAAACGGCGCGCCCGTTTTGCTCGCTCCCCTAGCGGGCGTAACGGACTTGCCCTTTCGCGCGATCTGCGCGAACATGGGGGCGGATTTTACCTATACCGAAATGGTAAGCGCTAAGGGGCTTTTTTATGGCGGCAAAAATTCGCGCGCGCTTTTGGCCACTGCCGTCGAGGAGCGCCCCTGCGGCGTTCAGCTTTTCGGTAGCGAGCCCGAGGTGATGGCGGATATGGCGGGCATGCTTTGCGAACAATATGCAGGCGAGCTAGCGCTCATCGACATCAACATGGGCTGCCCCGCGCGAAAGATCACCTCAAACCGCGAGGGGAGCGCGCTCATGCTCGATATGCCGCTTGCGTCGCGCATCATTTCGGCGGTGGTAAAGGCTTCGGCTTTGCCCGTAACGGTTAAATTTCGCAAGGGCTTTGACGAGGCGCGCGTGAACGCGCCGGAGTTTGCGCGCATGGCCGAGGATGCGGGCGCGTCGGCCGTAACGGTACACGGGCGCACGCGCGAGCAGATGTACGCGGGCAAGGCGGATTGGGATATCATCGCAAGCGTAAAGCAGGCGGTAAAAATTCCGGTCGTCGGCAACGGCGATGTTTTTTCGGGCGCGGATGCGCTTGCGCTTTTGAAACACACCGGCTGCGACGGAGTGATGGTTGCGCGCGGCGCGCAGGGTAACCCGTTTTTGTTTTCGGAAATCAAGGCTGCGCTTCGCGGTGTGCCTTATGAAAGGCCTTCGGACACAAAGCGCATAGAAACGGCGATTTCCCACGTGCGCTCCCATGTGGCGCATAAGGGGGAAAGGGCCGTCATAGAAATGAGAAAGCACGTCGCCTGGTATGTACGTGGCATGCGCGACAGCAGCATCCTTCGTACGAAGCTAAACGAGTGCGCCACGCAGGAAGCACTGATAGCGCTCCTTGTGGAGTATCAAAAAACGCTCGGTGCGTAAACCATCGGTTTTTGCCGGGCTTTGTTCAAACGGCGCAGGGAAAGGTGAAAGCTTCTTTCTTGACAAAGGAAAGGGGCTTACATATAATAGCTTGTAACCTATTTCGGGGAGGATTTTTGAAATGGCAGAAGTACGTCTTACGTCGGAAGGCGTTGTAAAATATGAGCAGAGGCTCGAATACTTAAAAACTACCGCGCGTACGGAAATCGCTGAGCAGATTAAAATCGCCCGTTCCTTCGGCGACCTGAGCGAAAATGCGGAATACGATGCGGCAAAGCAGGAGCAGGGCCGCATCGAATACGAAATCGCGGAAATCGAAACCATGCTGCGCAACGTTGTGCTCATCGACGAAGACAACATCGACACCGCCATTGCAAACGTTGGCACGCAGGTAAGCGTGCGCGACCTTGACAGCGGGAAGGAACTTACCTACCGCATCGTGGGAAGTGCCGAGGCGAACCCTCTCATGAACAGCATCTCCAACGAATCCCCCGTAGGAAAGGGGCTTATTGGGCATAAAGCGCGCGACGTTGTGGAGATCACCACCCCGCGCGGCGTGATACGCTATGAGGTGCTTTCCATCAGCAAGTAAAATTTTGCGGGGCGGACAAAAGTCCGCCCCAACTCATAAGAAAAGCCCTTTTTGGGGGAACTTTCAAAGAAACGCCAACGCGTTTCTTTGATCAAAATAAAAGGAGAACCGCCATGGACGAGGAAAGGAACGTAAACGCCGCCCCCGAGCAGGAGCTCACAGAAGCGGAGATCAACGAGCTTGTGCGCATCCGTATGGACAAGCTTAAGTCGCTTCAGGACGCGGGCAAAAACCCGTTTGAGCTGATGCGCTACGATCAGCAGTATTACAGTGAGGACATTATAAAAAACTACGAGGCGCTCGAAGGCAAAACCGTGCGCATCGCAGGCCGCATGATGTCTAAACGCATCATGGGCAAGGCAAGCTTTACCCATCTGCTGGACTATAAGGGGAACATTCAGGTGTACGCGCGCCTCGACGATTTGGGCGAGGATGCGTATGCGGAATTTAAGGCGCTCGACATCGGCGATATTTTGGGTGTGGAGGGCAAGGTGTTTAAAACCCGCACCGGCGAGGTAAGCGTTCACGCGGAGAGCTATACGCTTCTCTCCAAGTCGCTTCGCCCGCTGCCCGAGAAGTACCACGGGCTTAAGGATACCGACCTTCGCTACCGCCAGCGCTTTGTGGACCTGATTGTAAACCCCGAGGTGCGCAAAACCTTCATCAACCGCAGCGCCATCATCGCGGCCATCCGCCAAAGGCTCAACGAAAAGGGCTTTATCGAGGTGGAAACGCCGGTTTTGAATTCCACCGCGAGCGGCGCTTCCGCGCGTCCGTTCACCACCCATCACAACACGCTCGACATCGACATGTTTCTGCGCATCGCAACGGAGATCCATCTCAAGATGTGCATCGTAGGCGGGCTTGAGCGTGTGTACGAAATGGGGCGCATTTTCCGCAACGAGGGTATGGACGCCACGCACAACCCCGAGTTTACGACCATCGAGCTTTATCAGGCATATACCGATTACAACGGCATGATGGAGCTTGCAGAAGAGCTTATTTCCCACTGCTGCACGCTTGTGAACGGCACCACGACCGTCACTTTCCAAGGGCAGGAAATCAACCTTGCAGCGCCCTTTGAACGCCTTTCGATGAACGACGCGGTCAAGCGCCATACGGGTGCGGATTTCATGGCCTGCGAAACCGACGAGCAGGCGCGTGCGCTTGCGAAGAGCATCGGCCTTTATTTTGAGGACAAAACCATTTGCCGCGGGCTTCTTCTTGCGGAGGCGTTCGACGCATTTGTGGAGGATAAGCTCATCCAGCCCACGTTCATCGTGGACTATCCGGTGGAAAATTCACCGCTTGCCAAGCGCAAGCCTTCAAACCCCGCTCTGACCGAGCGCTTTGAGCTTTTTATCGCCGGGCACGAATACGCAAACGCCTTCTCCGAGCTCAACGACCCCATCGACCAGCGCGGCCGCTTCGTGCAGCAGGCGATGGAGCGTGCCAAGGGCGACGACGAGGCCATGATGATCGATGAGGATTTTTGCACTGCGCTCGAATACGGCCTTCCGCCCACGGGCGGCATGGGCATCGGCATCGACCGGCTGGTTATGCTTTTGACCGACAACGCAACCATCCGCGACGTGCTGCTGTTCCCTACCATGAAGCCGCTCGCGAAATAAGAAACAATTAAAAATGCCCGCACGCCAAATGCGTGCGGGTATTTTTTGCATATGGGGTTAAAGAAGCTTTTCAATTGCCTCGGTGAGCCTTTCGGGGGGATACGCGGGGGAGAAGCGCTCCACCACCTCACCTTGCCGATTGATGAGGAATTTGCCGAAATTCCACTTGATGTCGCCCTCTTTTTCGGGGGGAACAAGAAGCTTTACCTTCTTTTCAAACGCCTCGGATTTTTCATCGCCGACATCCTCTTTTTTCTGCTCCTTGAGCCAAACAAATAGCGGATCGGCGTCTTTGCCGTTAACGTTGAGCTTTTTAAAGCGGGGGAAGGAGGTGTTATAATTGAGCGTGCAGAACTCGCTGATCTCCTCATCGGTTCCCGGTGCCTGATTTAAAAACTGGTTGGAGGGAAAATCGAGCACCTCAAACCCCTTGTCGCGATAGGTCTCGTAAAGCGACTGGAGCTCCTTGTACTGCGGCGTAAGCCCGCAGCGCGTCGCGGTATTCACCACCAAAAGAACCTTGCCCTCGTATTTGGAAAGCGATACGCTTTCACCCTTTGCGTCCTTCACCTGAAAATCATAAAGCCTCATGCTGCCGCTCCTTTCAAAATGTGCTATTGTTCTATATTTGCGCAACGAGTGCGCTTTAATCATTAATTACAATTTAATTTTATAAAATCAAATTCAGTTTGTCAAGCCCAAAAATGAAACAAAAAGAGCCGCTTTTAAAGCGGCTCGGCGTTATACGAATTATTAAACTCCGTAGGAACTCAGCTTTCGTATCCCTTAGGGTTTTTTTGCTGCCAGTTCCAGGTATCGCGGCACATGTCTTCCGCGGTGCGGCTTGCGCGCCAGCCAAAAAGCTTTTCCGCCTTTTGTGTATCGGCATAGCACTCAGCAACGTCGCCCGCACGACGCGGCCCGATTTTATAGGGAACCGTAAGCTTGTTTACCCGCTCAAACGCGTGCAAAAGCTCCAACACACTTACGCCCTTGCCCGTGCCAAGGTTTACGGCCTCCACACCCGGGTGTTTTTCGCAGTAGCGCATGGCGGCAAGGTGCCCGTTTGCAAGATCCATAACATGAATATAGTCGCGCACGCCGGTGCCGTCTGGCGTGGGGTAATCGTTGCCGTATACGGTAAGGCAGGCAAGCTTGCCAACCGCTACCTGTGAAACGTAGGGCATGAG